>JAOTSC010000088.1 GCA_030247525.1 bacterium
ACGATAAACAGCAGTCCAATCCGGGTTACTATTGTAAACGTGAGATCAACCGTTTGAATGTAGTAATGCGATTGCGATACCCGTTGTCCCCCCTTACGCGATTTAAGAAAAGCGACCCGTAAATAGCGCATGATCCGAACCCAGGATGCCCATAAGATTACTAATGCCAGTGGGATTAAAATCAAAGCGATTAACAAGCGGGACAACGGATCGCGGGTCTCCTGCACCACTGATTTTGAATAGACGATTTCGCGCAATGCCAATTCGAGTTTTAATGCTAAAACCGCCGGCTGAATTCCAGTGGCGCGTTGTTCTTCGCTGCCAAATCCCCAAATCGTCTGGTCGCCAGCCATCAGCAATGCTGAATCGCCAAACATCTCGACATGTAACTCCGGTTTAGGATCTTTGGCATGCCATTCTTGTAATCGGGCGCGCAACAACCGTGACGATTCGTCGAGCGACATGCCGGGCAATGCCGTTTGAATCGTGATGACTGACGTAGCATCCAATTTAATTGGGATGCCGGCATTCGCCGAAGAAATCGATAGTAGCGTGAGCAAAACGACTACTGCTGTCGTGAGAATTTGCACGGTTTTTACCTTTCCTGAGTGCAAAACACAAAGTACAAGTGTTTGCAACGACCGACAAGTAAGCGAAACGGCAAGAACCGAAAAACTTGCTTGTTCAGAAAAAAAGAGCTGAAGCGAGCAGTGAGACCGTAATTTATTACAAATACACTAATTACCCTTGCAAATTCCTCAAGACATGCGTAGTTTTGAGAAATCCAACACGCCAGTATTTTGTCCAACAACTATCTTTCTCGATGTAATTCATTTCCGAAACATGAACCAATCGTTCTTGGTTAGGAGTCACTTTGATACAGAGTAAACCAAAACGAAACAGTAAGACGTCGTTGACTCTTCTGTTTGTTTTGATAACGGTAATTATATTAATTGCTGGAAGAATGTACTACATACATGGTTTTGAAGCGCTCGTTGGATCAAAGTCACAGGAATTAGATGCGGTAGTCAAACTAAAACGAAACGAACTTTCCAATTGGTTAGATGAGGTAAAACGCGATGGCGCGTGGTTACAGAATAGCGATTATCCCAAGAAAACGATCACGAGTATTTTGTTAAATCCTTCCAACAAGATTTTACATCAAGAAATCAACCTTCTCTTTACATCACTTATTGCTCATGAGGATTATGAATTCGTAGCCGTGTATGATTCCGTAGGCAAATTTCTTGCTGGTACCCGCGACAACCGTACTCCACTGACCGACAAACTGGTAAAAATTGCAAAGACTTCAATCAGACTCAAACAAATACAAGTATGTGATATCTGCCGCGAAAGCACCGCCGATTCCTCGCTGAGTTTAGAGTTCATCGTTCCCATTGTTGCTGTGGATAAAAGTGGCAAATCAGTACCAGGGGTCGTGGTCATTTCCATTGATCCTTCAGTATCACTCTTTCCAATATTCTCGTCGATTCCGGTTGCAAATAAATCGATTGAGTGCATCTTAGCCCAAAAGGAAGGTGATAGCATTGAGTTTCTTACAAAACTCCGTTATCAATCTACTGAGCAGCGGCAATTCAGAGTGTCTTTTCGCGAAGATCTTCCGGTTGCACAGCCATTCTTTGGCAAAGAGGGAGTGTTCACCGGTTTTGATTATCGAAATGAGAAGGTCGTTTCTTCGGTTTACCGGGTACCGGATTCTGATTGGGTAATCGTTGCAAAAATCGATTTGAACGAATTGAAAGAGCAGGATGCTCTCCGGTATTACAGTATTCTTTTTGTAATGTTTCTAACCATTCTGACTTGCGGCTCCATCATCTATTCGATTCACCGTTATCAACAACACGATTTTTTGAAACGTAAACTCGAAGACGAACAGGAACGCAGTGCTTTAGAGTCGGAGCTGAGAAAAGAGCGTGAGCGCAGCGAAGAAGCAGTGCGGACACAGAGTCGACAGTTAGACAGTTATTTCATGCATAGCCTCGACTTGTTGTGTATCGCCAGCACCGACGGTTATTTCTTACGTTTGAACAAAGAGTGGGAGAATACATTAGGATACAAACTTGATGACCTTGAAGGTAAGCGGTTTCTCGACATGGTACATCCGGATGATTTGCAAGCAACATTAGATGCCGTATCACGCTTAGCTGGGGATAATGCTGTTCTAAACTTTGTTAACCGTTATCGCAAAAGAGATGGGACCTATCGATTCATCGAGTGGCGGTCGTATCCCCATGAGGGTGTCATCTTTGCTGCGGCAAGAGATATCACCGACCGTTTGAAAGCGGAAGAGGCATTACGAGCAAGTGAAGCAACCGCCAAAGAAACTGCATATTGGCTGCAAAGATCACAGCGAATTGGACGATTAGGATCGTATGTCCTCGATGTAAATACTGGAGTCTGGCAAAGTTCAGAAGTGTTGGATGTCGTATTCGGAATCGAAAAAGACTACGAAAAAACCGTTGCTTCCTGGGCGGCAATCGTGCACCCCGATTACCGCGAACGCATGATAAAGTACTTTACCGACCACGTTGTTCGTGATCGAAATCTCTTTGATAGTGTCTACAAAATCGTTCGGCAGAATGATGGCGCTGAGCGCTGGGTGCACGGATTAGGGGAGTTGTCGGTCGATGAGCATGGCAATATTTTGACGATGTTTGGGACGATTCAAGACATCACCGATTTGCAAAACGCGAATGTTGCTAACGAAGAACTTGCGCAACAATGGCAACAGACATTTGACGCTGTATCAGATGGTATTGCAATCATTGACCCCGAACGGAGAATCGTTCGTTTCAATCAGGCTTTTCTCAATTTCACTGACCTCGCTTCCGAGCAGATTACCAACCAATTTTGCCACAAGATTATCCATAATACTGACGATCATTTGCCTGAATGTCCGATAGAACGAGCAAAGCAAACGCTCAGACGTGAAGTAATGGAGGTAAGTTCAAACAATCGTCACTTAGAAGTCGTCGTTGACCCAATGACCGATAAAGCAGGGCAGTTTATCGGAGTAGTTCACGTGATGCGCGATGTCACAGAACGCAAAAACCTTGAAATGCAATTAGCACAGTCACAAAAAATGGACGCGTTAGGACGATTAGCGGGCGGCGTTGCCCATGACTTTAACAATCTCCTCACGGTTTTTTCGGGGACTGCTGAGCTAATAAAAGTTTCGCTACCGGACAATGATCCTATACAAGACACCTTAGATCAACTTTTAACTACTGTGCAGCGTGGCTCAACCTTAACCCGTCAACTACTGGCATTCAGCCGCAATCAGCCAATGCAGCCAAGAGCACTGAATCTGAATCGTGTCATCGACGATATGCAAAAGATGTTGCATCGGTTAATCGGGGAGGACGTTGAACTCATTTTCATTTTGGGTGGCGATCTACCATCAATTTATGCTGATGCCGGACAAATCGAACAGGTGATCATGAATCTCGTGGTGAACGCCCGTGACGCGATGCCGCGCGGTGGAAAGATTACCATCGAGACCGAATTCTACGAATCTGTCGAAGAGACTTTACACCAATATCAGAGTATAACGCCCGGTAAGTATTGTCGAATCGTAGTGAGTGATACCGGATGTGGTATGTCGGAAGAGGTTCTGCAACACGCATTAGAACCGTTCTTTACTACGAAACCGGCAGGTAAGGGAACCGGTTTGGGACTCTCAACCGTCCATGGGATTGTCAAACAGTCAAAGGGGTATTTAACAATTTACTCCGAACCGAATATCGGTACAGCCATCAAGATCTACTTCCCGATTTCAGAAGAAACACCGGATGAAATGGTGATTAAAACCGATATCCACGTGGCGCTTGGTTCCGAGCGAATTCTCGTTATCGAGGATGAGCCACATATCCGGGAGTTAGTTTCCAAAGTCCTTAGTAATACCGGTTACATGGTTGTAACGGCATCGGATGGAGAGGAGGCGTGGACGATTCTTCAAACCGATGATAAATTCGATCTAATGGTATCGGATGTTATCATGCCGCGAATGGGTGGGATTGAACTTTATCAACGGATAAGCGAAAACAAACTGCCAATTAAGGTACTATTTATGTCGGGGTACACACTGGAAAGCGGGTTGCACACGATTCAAGCCTTAAACACGCCGTTCATCCACAAACCGTTTTCTGCGCAAGTGCTGCTCGAAGCGATTCGAAAAGCATTAACCACATGATTCACATTGATAAAAAACACCCCCCGCTGCCGAAGCAACGGGAGGTGGTCGTGCAGGAGAATCTTAAGTTGGCGCGATTCACCTCAACCGAGACGAGGGTGTAACTCACACCTCATCACGGAAGGTTTATCAGATAAGTTCTTGCACTGTACTTCTCTATCGACACATCTCGATGAAAACTTGAGCTTTTTCTCGACCGTTAGTTGGAATAGAGTGCCGAAAAGTCAGAGAGATACTGAAAGCTTGTTGTTATTTCATTACTTGTTTCATCGAAAAGGGACACACCCGAGTGCGTCCCTTTTCGTTACCTGTACCTTAGGGTAGCTTATTCCCAAGTCTTCATCAATTCGATGAGGAGTCGGACACCAACCCCGGTGCCAACCCCGCTCGGGTAAATTGCCTTCCCTTTTACGTCGTTAGCCGTTCCTGCGATGTCAAGATGTACCCACGGGGTGTCACCAACAAATTCTTTCAGGAAGAATGCAGCCGTTATGGAACCGCCATCCCTGCCGCCGGTATTCTTCATATCAGCAACGTCACTCTTGATCTGGGCGCGGTACTCATCGAACATCGGCATCCGCCAGCAGTGTTCACCGGCACGCTCACCTGCGGCAATGACTTTATTCGCTAAGTCTTCGTCGTTGGTAAACAATCCGGTCGCATGGTGCCCCAATGCAATGACAATCGCACCGGTTAGGGTTGCAAGATCGATCACGCCACGTGGTTTGTAAGTCGATACCGCGTAATGCAGGGCATCGGCTAATACGATCCGGCCTTCAGCATCGGTGTTGTCCACTTCGACCGATTTTCCATTCATCATCATAATGATGTCGTCAGGACGATAGGCGCGGCCATCCGGCATATTCATGACGGCGGGAATTACGCCAACCACATTCACTGGCAACCGCATCGCTGCTGCGGTCTTCAAAGTACCTAATACAGTCGCCGAGCCGCTCATATCGTACTTCATGCCGCGGATGCTGTCGCCCGGTTTCAGGTTCAAACCGCCGCTATCAAAGCAGAGCCCTTTTCCAACAATACATAGCGGTGGATCGCCCCGCTTGCCACCCCGGTACTCCATAACGATTAAGAACGTGGGTTCGGCGGAACCGCTGCCTACCGCGAGAATACCATTCGCATTCATTCGCTTGAGTGCTTCTTCGTCAAAGATGTGCAGAATCAGTTTAAGATCCTGCGAAATGCCTTCCGCGGTACGGGCAAGATAGGTTGGAGTGATTACGTTCGGTGGTCCGCTTTGTAAATCGCGAGCGAGGGTAATGCCATCCAGCAAAATTTCCGCACGAGCGCCGGATTCCTCTAATGGTTTCTTGTCCTTAGCTTTTTCGACATACAGGGTGATTTCTTCGACGTCTTTAATTTTTTCAAGATCGACGGTCTTATGCCGGTTGAATTGATATAGCGATAACCCGGTACCAACGATAGCACCTTCGGTCAATTCAGGAGTACCAAGTTTATCGGTAGTGGTGGGATCGATCAGAATAGAAAATTTACGGATTCCCATGTTCCGAGCGTACACTGCCGCCTGCCCACAGGCTAGCCGCCATGTATCGTTCGAAATCATGTCTTTACCCAATCCCCAGAGAATCATTCGCTTGATTCGTGCACCGCCTCTGCCATACACCATAATACCTTCGCCGGTTTTTCCCGTGAAGTCTCCAGTCGCAAGAGCCGGTTGCAGGGTCCCTCCGACCAAATCGTCCAGCGAAAGGAAGAGTCCTTTTTTCGGATTCGTCCCCTCCTTCGCCAATACGATAAGTAGTGGGGTGGCAAGATCAACTAATGCACCGGATGCATATCGGTATGTCATAGCTTCTCCTTGGAAAATGTAAATCGCTCTTTGCTGGATTCAAGCGATAGCTTTATTTTCATTGGGCTGTATCAAACACGGTTTGCGAAAACCGGTACCCTACCGGTGGTTCAGTGCGCCTCAACCCGCTTTGTATACCGGGATCGACTCTGGCGACCGAAAGGGCGACGTTTTTCCACACAGCTTAGCTAACGTTAAAAAACCAGCTTTATCAAAAGCTTCAAAGCCGGCAACCACGATTCCAACGGAATTCAACAGGAATACAGTAGGAACGACTTCGATGCCGTAGGCATTCGATACATCATATCCCGGTTGTTCCACTAAAATTGGAAACGAAGTTTGATAGGTTTGTACGAACGAATGAATCTGCCGGTTATCGAGCGTTTGACAAACACCATAAACCGGAACACCCATTCCATACAAGCGTTCAACAAACGAAACCGAATACTGACAAGTCGGGCAATTCACCTTGAAAAACAAGAGTAACAAGGGATCTGATTTCAGCAGATTGTGGAGGTTAACGGTAGCTCCAGTTATCAAAGGAAGTGAAAACTGGGGTGCCGATTTGCCTATCGGGACAATCATTGATACTTTATTTCTTTCCCGTTGTTGTCAGAAACACCAACCTCCGGGTAAATATCGGAAATCCACTGAATCGAGCAGATTTTCGACCCGGAGTAATTAAATAAACAATTGGAATTACTACGATTAATTCGTCGTAAAAGGACTCGGCCGGTTCAGCCGAATAAGTCCTCGTAATATAATGTTTTTTCTTCAATTTTGCAACACCAAATGAGATAAATTGGGAATGCAAACGAGGTGCAGAATACACCCGTAATTCAAGTAACATCAATGTATAGTAAATCAAATCCAAGGAGAGTTCGTATGGTACAAGTTGCCAGTGCCGCACCATTGTTTGAAGCCGACGCCTTAGTTGGTAAGGAATTTAAAAAGATTGCACTCGCCGATTATTTGAAAAAGGGGAGTAAAAAAGGAAAGTGGGTAATATTATTCTTCTATCCACTTGATTTTACATTTGTTTGTCCTACGGAAATTCGTGGCTTTGCCGATCAGTATGATGATTTTAAAGACCGAAACTGTGAAGTTATCGGTTGCTCGACCGATAGCAAATTTAGCCACAAAGCTTGGAGTGAAGCGAAGGATGGGATCGGGCTGCTGCCATTTCCATTAGTAGCCGACTTCAACAAAGTAATTGCCCGAGATTACGGAGTATTGCTTGAAAATGCTGGATTTGCTCTTCGAGGCACTTTCATCATTGATCCCGATGGCATTTTACAATACATGGTGGTGCACAACACCAATGTTGGTCGTTCAACCGAGGAAACCCTCCGGGTACTCGATGCGTTACAAGCCGGGGGAATGTGTCCGGTTAACTGGAAAAAAGGACAAAAACAGCTCTAAACACATTTTCTACGTATAACAAATGCACGGACGCACCTCAGACGTGCGTCCGTTTGTTTGGTAAGTAAACAGTGTGCTATTTTACGTACAACGAAACCTTCAATTACGGAGACGACGATGTCCCTTTCTACTGCCGACCGCTTGGTCACAATCCTTGGTTCAGGTCCCGCTGGCCTTACTGCAGCGATTTATGCCGCACGGGCGAATCTTAAACCACTGGTATTCGAAGGTCCCCAGCCGGGCGGTCAATTAACAATCACCACCGAAGTTGAAAATTTTCCCGGATTTGAACATGGTATCATGGGACCGGATTTGATGGATGTGATGCACAAACAGTGCGAACGGTTTGGTGTCGATTTTGAATATGACGAAGTTGTGGAAGTTGACTTTAATGGTCCCCCATTTATCGTGAAAACCCGGGGGAAAAGTTGGACAACCGAGGCGTTAATCATCGCAACTGGAGCTTCGGCGCGACTAATCGGGTTACCCAGCGAAAAAGAACTCATGGGGTATGGTGTCAGCGCTTGTGCAACGTGTGACGGTTTCTTCTACCGGGGGAAGGAAGTTGCTGTCGTAGGCGGTGGCGATACTGCAATGGAGGAAGCGACCTACTTAACAAAGCATGCGTCGAAGGTCACAATTATTCACCGACGGGAACAATTCCGGGCATCGAAAGCCATGATCCAACGGGCACAGGAAAATCCAAAGATCGAGTGGAAGCTCAACACGACTGTTGATGAAGTTTTCGGAACCCGCGAAAAGGGTGTTCATGCTTTAAAACTTCGAAACCTCCAAACTGGCGTGCTCGAAGAATTCAAAGTCGATGGGCTTTTCATTGCGATAGGTCACGAACCGAACACAAAACTCTTCGCCGGGAAGTTGCCGATGGATGAAAGTGGTTATTTACTGCCGACCCCCGGCTCGACAAAACTACAAATTCCAGGGATGTATGCAGCGGGCGACGTTGCCGATCATACTTATCGCCAAGCAATCAGCGCGGCGGGTACCGGTTGTATGGCAGCAATCGACGCCGAACGCGATTTAGCTGCTCGCGGAATCGAAGCGTAAACAGTTGTTCCAATATTGGCTTCAAAGTGGACAGACATTCGTCTGTCCACTTTTTTTCTTTCAATGAGCGATTCCCTACGTATATTCTAACGATGCCTAATCAAATCAAAAAACAATCCGATGCCGAGCATAGCACCGAATCGCTCAATTGGATCCACGAGCAATTCGATAGCGATCCCCTCATCCAGGATTTTATCGAAGAAGAAGGAGTCGTTGGCGACGCGGTGAATTCCCAAGTGGAAGACCCTTTTTCGACCTTCGCATTTGAGACGGCAAGTATCGCCATCGAACGACAAACGAGCCAACTCGCGCCGTGGCAAATCTCTCCCCCACCACCCGATGGATTTTTTGAAACGGTAGCGTTGGATTCGATTCCCATTGGAAAGGGAGTCGGAATGCAGGTGTACAACCGGAAAGTGGCAATCTTTCGCCTCTTCGATGGCACCGTGAAGGCAACGGACGATGTTTGTCCGCATGCCGGCGCACCGCTTAGCAACGGTATCATCGACGGTTGTCAGTTGATGTGTGTCTGGCATGGTTGGACCTTCGATCTGCGGACTGGTATCTGTGATGTTAATGAACACACGATTCTCGGTTTCTATCCCATTGAAATCAGAGAAGGGATGATCTTTGTGGGAATTCTTGCCGAACAACCAACTGTACCCACTCATCACTTAATCCCAAGACAGTAGTCATATACATCCGATAATTGGCGTGTATTGTAATATAAAACTTACACCAATTTGATAGGAATAAGAATATGATTTGTCTCATAATATGTTGTGTAAAATGGATACTCTTGTTTATGTGTTAGATTCTGAACGATGAAATTCGTATCAATTTACATGCAAACCTTCGTTTGTGATTTACCGAAAAGAGAAATATGGAAAGAACGATTTTAAGCCCCGAGTTGACAGAGTATCTCTTCGATTTAGAGAATCTCCGATCCCGGAGTGCTTGGCTTAAACATATTGAAAAGCGAGCTGTTGCAGAAGAATTCCCGATTATTGGACCATTAGTCGGTCGATTACTTGCGACACTTGCGCGAGCAGTACAAGCAAAAAGAATTCTGGAATTAGGTAGCGGCTTCGGTTACTCGGCGTTATGGTTTTCCAAGGGGATGGAATCGGGTGGTGTAATCGTTTGTACCGATGGCGATGCAAGAAATCGTGATTGCGCTTTTGAGTATTTTTCGCAGGCACAGCTATCCCAACGCATCGATTTCAGGGTCGGTGACGCATTAGCGACGGCACGTGAACTTAGCGGTCCTTTCGATATTGTCTTCAACGATATCGATAAACACGAATATCCATCAGTCATTGAAGAAGCCCACCGGTTGCTGCGTTCAGGTGGGTTACTCATTTCCGACAACACGCTGTGGTCCGGGAGGGTATTCGATCCTGAAGTGAAAGATCGTAATACGAAGGGGATTAAGCAGTACAACGAAATGTTGTTTGCTGATTTGCGCTTCTTCTCGACCATCGTTCCTTTACGGGACGGAGTATCGGTCTCTGTGAAGTTGTAGCGGAAACCAGTAGAATTTGCACAAAAAAACGCAGACGGTTGTCTGCGTTTTTCGGTAGTATTTCTATCTCAATTCAAGTTTGGATCGTCGGGGAAAGTTGACAACAAGGCAAACTCGCCGCCCATGCTTTTCATTAGCACTCGCCAGAGATCGTTGGGGTCAGTTCGAAACAGGATGTCATCGCTAACTGTCGCAAGTATCCAGCCACCACGTTCGATTTCATCGTTTAATTGCCCTTCACCCCAACCGGAATAGCCGACGTAAAATCGGACTTCCTGTTTCCATTTCGGTTCTTGATTAATAACCTCGGCAATTCGTTCGACCGTGCCACCCCAGAATGTACCATACTTGACTGATTTGGAACCATTGACCCGCAAACCGATGCGATGCAGGATATGCAATGTATTGGGTTGTACTGGACCACCTAAGAACAATGGCAAATCGAGCGAAGGCTCTTCGACCACTTCGCTTACTTGCAGCGGCGTTTGTCGATTCAGCACCAAGCCGTACGTGCCGTCTTCATTGTGTTCGCATAGCAAAACAACGGTACGTAGGAAATTCGGATCGCGAATCGTTGGATGTGCGATCAGAATAGTACCTTGCGACGGCTTTTTTTCGACTTGTATCATGGGTACAGATCCAGTTAGAGAAAGGATTCGGTGAATGTACTCATCCTAAGTTACACTTTTGTAACTTGAAAGCGAATCGTTTCAGTAAGTAAGTTACGAAACCTCTCCTCTCCAGAAAACTCCCCCTGAAACATTTTACAGAAATTCTGTATTCATCGGCACTTACCAAGATTGACCGAAGTACCTACCTCCGTTTGGGAACCCTACCGGAAACGAGTATATTTCTTGTTTAGAGTTCACTGAAGAAACGGGTTCCGGCTTGGTTTCCCACCGCAACGGTTCACCGTTCCACACCGAAGAGCAACGCTCCTCATACGATAACAGAGCGCAGCAGATTTTTACGGACATCGAAGATGTCCTAACAGGATTATACGACTCGAATGAAACAAGCAGACGTTTTCGAAAATGGCAATTTCGATCCGATTGACATCGTCGATGAAATGAAATCGAGTTATCTCGATTATGCGATGTCGGTGATTGTATCGCGTGCGCTCCCTGATGTGCGCGACGGACTGAAACCGGTGCATCGCCGGATCCTATATGGAATGGAAGAACTCGGTGCTAATGCCGGGAGACCGTATAAGAAATCCGCCCGTATCGTCGGTGATGTGATGGGTAAGTACCATCCCCACGGCGACTCAGCAATTTACGATACACTTGTCCGGATGGTGCAGCCGTTCAGTTTACGATATCCGTTGATTGATGGACAAGGTAACTTTGGCAGCGTCGACGGCGACGGCGCAGCGGCAATGCGATATACGGAATCCCGCTTAGCGCGAATTGCCGAAGAGATGCTCGCTGATCTCGAAAAAAATACCGTACCGTTTGGTTCCAATTACGATGACTCACTCAAGGAACCATTAGTTTTGCCCTCGAAGTTGCCAAACCTGTTGGTGAACGGTTCTTCGGGTATTGCGGTCGGTATGGCAACCAATATCCCACCCCACAATTTACGCGAAGTAGTTTGGCTATTGGAAGCGATTCTTGATAACCCCGAATTGACGAATGAAGAGTTAATTCAAATTCCGCGTCAGCATGGTACCGGGATGTTGTTTGCCCCCGATTTTCCCACCGGCGGCATCATCCAAGGGGTGGAGGGCATTCGCGACGCTTACACCACCGGACGCGGCAGAATCGTTGTGCGTGGTTTAGCAGATATCGAAGAGACCGACAAGGGAAACCGTCAACGCATCATCATCAAGGAAATTCCCTATCAAGTCAATAAAGGGAAACTCATCGAGCGTATTGTCGAACTGGTTAACGATGGAAAAATCGAAGGGATCAGCGACATTCGCGATGAATCCGACCGCGAAGGAATGCGTGTCGTTATCGAGCTAAAGCGTGATGTTATGGGGCAGCAGGTACTTAACGCGCTGTTTGCCCACACGACCCTGCAATCGACGTTCGGGGTGATTCTCATTGCGTTGGTCGATGGGGCACCGAAAGTGTGTACGCTGCGCGACCTCTGCACCAAGTTTATCGAGCACCGGCTGGATATCATTATCAAGCGGGCGCAATTCGATTTGAACAAAGCGCGCGACCGCTTACACATCGCACTCGGTTTACGTCTCGCAGTCGACGACATCGACCGGGTTGTCGCAATCATCCGAGCAGCAAAGAATGTCGAAGAAGCCCGCAATGATTTAATGGCGGCATTCTCCTACGAGCGGACAAAGATGCTGCTGGCACAGCTCCACATCACCAATGAGATGGCGAAAGTTGTGGAGGGGCAAGGTTTAAGCGAAGAGCAGGCAAAAGCGATTCTCGAAATGCGGCTCTCCCGGTTAACCGGTCTCGAACGACAGAAACTGGAAGATGAAATCGCCGCGCTGCGGGAACTGATTCTGGAGTTAGAGTATTTGCTGTCCCATCCCGAGCGACAACGCGACGAAGTTAAAAAAGAACTCACCGAGTTAACGGCAACCTATGGCGATGAGCGCCGCACCAAGATTGTATTGGAAACTGGTGATATCGGTTGGGAAGATTTGATTCCCAACGAAGAGATGCTCGTCACCATCAGCCATCAGCAATATGTGAAACGCTTGCCGGTATCGGCATTGAAGCGGCAAAACCGTGGCGGCAAGGGATTACAGGCGACCAAGCCGAAAGAGACCGACTGGATCGACCACCTCTTCACGGCGATGATGCACGATACGTTGCTCATCTTCACCAATCAAGGTCGCTGCTTACGGGTCAAGGTCTACGAGATTCCGCAGATGCAGCGCGCCTCGCGTGGTACACCAATTGTCAATTTGATACAAATCGATCGCGAATCGGGTGAAGAAATCCGCGCGGTACTCCCGGCAAAAGACTTCAACCCCGAATTGTATATCGTATTTGTGACGCGGCTTGGAAAGATTAAAAAGACTTCGCTGGATTCGTTTAAGTTTGAACGTAAGACCGGAATCCGGGCAATATCGCTGCGTGACGGCGACGATTTGGTACAGGTCTTAATGACCGACGGCACTGAACAAATTGTAATCGGCACGAATTACGGAAAATCGATTCGGTTCGACGAGGAATCCGCCCGTCCGATGGGACGCGACACCGAAGGGGTGAAGGGAATTACGTTAAGTCACGGCGACACTGTCATCGGATGTGTTTCGGTGCCGAAAGATGTTGACAATCGCAAAGAAATTACGTTACTTGCGGTTACCAATCATGGTTTTGGCAAACGCTCAACCCTCGATGAATACCGGGTGCAAGGGCGTGGTGGACAAGGGATTATGACGGTTCGGGTGACCCAGCGGGTCGGACCGATGATTGCCTTGATTCTCGTGACCGATGCCGACGACTTGATGGTGATAACAACTGGTGGAACGGCAATCCGGCAATCGGTTGCCCAAATTCGTGTTACCGGACGCGCTACCCAAGGCGTTCGTTTAATCAAACTGGGCGACGGCGAAGCAATCGCCGATATCGCACGAGTCGCGCCGGAACCGGAAGAGGAAGGCGAGGACGCGGGGAATGGAACCGATTTATTTGAAACGGTGGGTGACAGTTAGTGGCGACCGTCGATAAACAATCCGATGCAACCATCCGGCGGCTATCGAAGTATCACCGCACGCTTGAGCTTGCATTACAACAAAACAAACGCACACTCTCGAGCAATCAGCTCGCCCGTGA
>JAOTSC010000089.1 GCA_030247525.1 bacterium
TTCCTACTGAAGCTTGCGCCTGAAGGATACGCCCATCTTCACCGGTGCCTTCCGTTCCTACGCGATCCCACAACCCATTGCGGAACGCCTGTACCGGAAGCAGCATATTCGCTGTCGAGGCGGTGAAAGGAATCATCCGCGCCAATAAACCCATTGCGGGATATGTTACCGCCGCTTGGTCAAGCGATAGCACTTCCCGCCAGAGCGATTTCTTGCGTGGCAGCTCAAAAACCGGGCCGGCACAACCGCCCGGACCACAATGTTTTGCCATCGTTTCCAACCAACGCGGTCCGACCCTGCAATCGGCGTCGACAAACAACACGCTGCCATTGCTTAAACCAGAGGTCGCTAAATGCATTGCGTGAAGCTTCCCATGCACATTCGCCGGCAGTTTATCAATCCGCATGCATTGAATGGGAAGGCGGGGTCGATATCGCTCGATAACATCGGGGGTCGCATCGGTCGAACGGTCGTCAACAACAATTATCTTGAAATTCGCTTTTGGGAAAGTCTGTCGTTCGAGATCTTCTAACAAACCACCGATAACACTCGCTTCATTGTGAGCAGGAACAAAAATGTGGATTGGCAATTCGGCGTCATGAGCTGGCAGTAGATTTCTTCGCCATCCGATTAGAGCTGTACACGAAATAATAGCATACACACCAATCGAATACGCAAGCCATGCCGTCCAAAGTTCACTCATTCGCTAATTCGCTTGAATTTACGGCTTTGCGCGATCCAAAGCGGGAATCCCACCAAGGCAGGAATAACTGTATTGATTACGAAAAACGGAAACGTAACCTGAGGAAGAACGTCTGCACTCATCCCGGCATATTCGCCCAGTTTCATTCCCACGACTTCGCTGATACCAAGATTGCCCGGAGTGAATGCAAGGAAACTACGGAACAGTTGTAAAGCACCGAAGATCACCGCTGCATCAAACAAACTTCCATGAAACCCGATTGCTGATAACCCGATTACAAATTGTATCATGATGGCGAAGTATTGGCAGAAACCTAACAGAATACCGATACGCCACACCTTCTTCGGCATCATTGCAAATCCGTGATACATTTCGCGGAGAAATTTCTTCGAAGTATTTGGCTCACCGGTATGTCGGGTGCGGTGGAAGACAACTTCCATGGCAACAATGTAAACCACCACAACAACGATTGATATAACAACACCCATGTTTCCAAACGTCGGAAAGAACAGAATCCCCAACGAAATCGCGCCAAACATATGCATTGGCGGCCAGAACATTAACCGATCCACCAACGATAAACCAATCGACCGCGGCGACAATTTCGGCAACAACAAAACGAGTGCCGAGTCACCGATACGTCCTGGAGTAAACGAGCCTGCGCTAAACGCCGCTAATCCAGCTTTTGCGGTTTCGCCATACTTAAGCGCAGGATTATCACAGCGCAGAAATATCCAACTACGAAGCAATTGAAAGTAGAGCTCGATAACTGTGAACGAAAACGCAAAGACCCAAGTCGCTAAACTAAAATTGTCAAGCGCGTTGTAAAGAACTTTCCATCCAACTTGGTCAACGACCAGCCATACCAAACCGATCGCTAATGGTAGCGATACGATCCATAACTTGCCTTGGATTTTATGCAGAAAATTCATCACTACACTTTACTCTTAAGAAACTCAGAATGAGTGGCTCAGACAACCCCGCAGGGCTCACATTTCGTAATCCGGTCTGAGCTTTTGTACTTCGTACGACAGACACTCTTGTCTGTCGAATTGCAAATCAACGTCAGATTACTTCGTCCAACTCAAAAAAAAAATTACCAACCCGGCTTCCGTCTCACAGTTGACCACACAATTCCCAACAACCAAAATGGAAATCCGAAAAACAGAAAGAACGGATACCACCAAATCATTTGTCCGTTGGTCGTTTTCGCAACTTTGGATAAAACATTCACCTCTAACAAGAGCAGCAGTACAGCTACCCCAGCAGCATACCAACGCTGAAACACGAATGCATCCAGAAATAAAAACATCGGTGCAATCATGATACCTGGAATTGCTAACACGCCAAACAACTTCCAGAAGAATGGATAATCCGGAGCAACCGAGTAATGTCTTCCCCGTGCCCGCCAGTAAGAACCTGTTTCACGGTCGAGTACCGCCATTGACGCTCTGCCGTTTTTCGAGACGATGCGTCCCGGCAGTTTTGCCAAACGATGTAGCAGTAAATCATCATCACCAGAAATCCGCTCGCCGATTGTGCCCCGATAACCGCCGACTTGATGGAATGCAGCGACTTGATAAGCAAATCCAGCACCGATAGCTGATAAGGGATGTTTGTTACGGATCGCGCTCCGCATAAGAAACGATTGCACCAATGCTTCTAATTTACGAATTTTTGAGCCGAGGCCGAGACCGCCGCTAAATGTATAGGATGGGACAATTGCAATCCAATTCTTCTCCCAACCGGCGAACATTTCGAGAAGCCAATCCGACTGAGGTCGGCTGTCGGCGTCCAAAGTTACCACCCATTCCGCTTTAGAAGAAAAAATCGCTTGTTCCAAAGCATTCTTCTTTGGGCTTGCATAGGGAATCGCTTCTGAGGGGTGAATAGCAAGTAATCTTCGGTTTTTGAGGTCGCGCCAAACAAAAGTTGCTAACAATTCTTTCGTTTGATCGCTTGAACGGTCGTCGATTGCGCAAAACCGGAGATTCGAACCCTTCCACTGCAAATGTTCCAAAGCAATGAACAATTCGTTGACATACTTTTCTTCATTATGACAGGGCAACAACACTTCGATTTCCGGCATATCTTCGGAAACGTGGGTTCGCTCGCGACGTATAAAGTACCCAAAGATCAACCAGCAGAAGCAGCAGAATGTAGACAACATCAACAGGATCGATAGCCCATACGTAATACTCATGGATTACCAGCCACTTTCGTTGGTTTTAAGCATCTGCTGTTGGATTTCCGTATTTTAAACATCGGCATTCAGGTTGATCAATGCCCGGAGTGGGTGTGTTGGCAAAACAATCGCCACAATCGTACGAATGTAATGAATTCATAACCATATCGGAAAACTGTGACGACTTCACAAAGTTATCGAAAACTGCTGGGATTACTGAAACCCCATAAGACTGGTTTATTCATCGGTTTGAGCTTCGCTATTGTAGCCAACAGCCTTGACGCGGTTGGACCCTATATCCTCAAACAAGCATTCGACACCATTGGAAAGGAATTCGTTTGGCTTGACTTATGGAAATGGGCGGGGCTGTTAGTCGTTCTCGCAGTGATTCGCGGCGTTTTCCGTTATCACATGCGCATGAAAGTGATCGGAGTCTCGCGGGATGCTGAGTACGACCTTCGAACGAACTATTTCGATAAGCTAATGCGGTTGCCAGCACAATTTTTCGACCGTAACCGCACAGGCGACCTAATGAGTCGCGCAACTTCTGATATCGAGAATGTCCGGCAGATGATTGGACCAGCGGTTATGTACTTAGCCAACACGATAGTGACATTACTATTCAGTATCACAATCATGTTCATGCTGGCGCCATCTCTCACACTGTATGTTTTACTACTAATTCCGATTGTTGCAGTCGTGATTGGGTGGTTAGGTCAAGAGGATTTCAAACGCACCGACGCCCTCCAAGAGAAAACCGGCGAACTGTCGGCTGCTGTACAGGAGAATCTCTCTGGTGCGCGTGTTATCCGTTCCTATGCGCAAGAGCACCGTGAAGTCGAACGACTCGATGTTCATAACCGTGAGTACTATAAGCGTGCTGTTAGCGTTTTGCGGTTTGATGGTTCATTCCAGACCGCAATGGGCATCATCTTTTCCGGTGGCTTTGTCGCTATTCTTTGGATCGGCGGTAATCAATTAGCTGATGGAAAAATTTCGCTGGGTACCTTTGTTGCCTTCACTACTTACCTCGGTTTGCTTGCTTGGCCGATGATTGCTATCGGTTGGGTGGCCAATCTTATCCAACGAGGACTTGCCTCATGGCAACGGATTATGACGATTATGGAAACGCCCGACGAACCAGACACCGGCACCGTCGATACTGCGATTACTGGCTCTGTTATGTTCAAAAGTGTTTCATTGCGATATACCGAAGATCGTGAACCGGCATTAACCAGCGTTTCATTTACTATACCGGAAGGTGGTTCCCTCGGTATTGTCGGTCGTACAGGTAGTGGAAAATCTTCTTTGGCAGCCCTCATTCCCCGGTTGTACCCGCCGACATCCGGTACTGTAGAAATCGATGGTATTCCCGTCGAAAAGTACCGGTTATCGACGTTGCGGGGTTCGATAGGATTCGTCCCGCAGGAAGCCTTTTTGTTCAGTACAACCATCGCGGGAAATATCGCATTTGCCGACCCTACCAAACCAACGGAAAGTATTGTAAAAGTATCCGAAATGTCGGCATTGTCGAACGATATCGAGCAGTTAGAAGATGGTTACAACACCTTAGTCGGTGAACGGGGAGTTACGCTTTCCGGTGGACAAAAACAGCGGACTGCCATTGCCCGTGCTTTGTTAACCGATCCAAAAATCTTGATACTCGACGATCCGCTTGCCAATGTCGATACTGCTACCGAACGCGCGATTCTTACGTCGTTAGAGCAATTTATGCGTGGTCGTACAACTATACTGATCGCCCATCGCGCCTCTACTGTCATGAATTGCGATAATGTATTGGTACTATCGAACGGGGTAGTAGTTGAATACGGATCACCGACAGTGCTTTTAGAGCGTAACGGCGAGTTTTCCGAACTATTCGAACGCCAACGCATCACCGAAGAATTAGCTGAAGTAGCGTAAAGTATCGGTAGGGGTGCAACATATCACGCCCGACTTGAAGAGTGAAATGGTAACAGGATTCAAATCCTGTTTTCGTTTCTGTTTCTATTGAACTATTCTGGAGACCTGTCGGTACCCTTTCTTATGCGGCGGTTTCCGCACCGGGTCGAGTTAAACTCGATTTCTACTTAAAAACGGCTTGGAACCCGCAACAACTTACAACTTCACCATTACAGGCAAGAGGTTAGTCACTACCCAACACTCATTCCTACAATAGCTACTCATTCGCATATTTGCGTTGTAGCAGTGGAATTGTGACAACAGTAACTACGACACAAATTCCGCCTAACACCAGCAAGGAAGTGAGCGATTCACTCAATGGCAGTCGACGCCAGAAGTAATTTTGGTATGCGAGCATCGCCCAATGATTCAACGTAAATTTTCCAATCGTCTGCAACCAACCCGGCATCAAAAATGAGGGGAACATCGATCCGCCGATAGATGACATACTGAGCGCGATGATTGTCACCAGCATCGACGCCATCTCCTCCGACTTCGCAATTGCTGCAACCAGCAATCCAACTCCAGTCACTGCGAGCACCGTCAGTACACTGATGAGAAGTAATTGCAAGGGATCGTATCCCAACTCTAAACCAAAGACTAATTTTCCAAATCCGAACATCGCATAGAGTTGCAACATTCCGAGTATGAGATGAAACAACCACTTCTCGAACAACAACGTTTGTACTGTGATTCCTGAGAGCAGTAACCGCCGTAGCGTACCCTCGCGCTTCTCTTTCAAAAGTGTTTGAGCGATAGAACCAACCGTGAATATGAGAAAGAGTACAGCGGTGCCGGCTATCGATTGCGATACCCCCGGATTCACGACTTTTTCTCCTACCAACTCCCGTACTTGAAAGAGGAACATATTCCCAAAAGGATTCATCCCTTGACCGGAGTTGCCCTTACTGCCAGTTTTCGCCGTATCCAACAACGGACGCAGAAGTTGTTGTGCGATACTCGCGGAATCGTTCGTCTTCATCCAGTGCTTGTTCAGAGTATCGAGTTGCATGTGGTAGGTTTTGCTAACCAACTCCCGCAGACCTTGATCGAATTGCAACGCTTCTGGTTTCCCGACGCTTTGCGAAGTCTGGCCAATCATCATCAAACCAAGCAATTCCGGCATCCCGGAAAACACTGTTTTTTGAATCATGCCACCGAGGATATTCGTCTCAATCGCCGCTTTCGGATCGTTCCATACCTCCAGCGCAATCTTTCCTTTTTGCACTAAAGTATCGAACGCATGTTGCGGCACCACCAAAGCGATACTGTTTTTACCGCGGGTTATTCGATTCGTTGCGATGACGCTATCGATCAGTACTTTCGCATTTCCCTCTTTCACTGAATCGACTAATTTGATCGCAGACTCTTTACGAAACTCATATTGTAGGCGTTGTGAGAATGGGGAGTGGTCTTGATCGAGATAGAGTACGCGAATGGGTTCAGCGACGTCGTTGCCACTAGAAAAGACAAAGCCGAATACCGTTGCCATAAGGATAGGCACAACAAACGTAAGCGCCAACTCACCGCGGCTGCGGAGCAATAATCGAATATCTTTTTGTAATAATGTCCACATAATATTTGATCGATAATCCGATGCTAATCCAAGTTAAATTATTCGCGTAAGCCGCGTCCGGTTAAATGCAGAAATAGCGATTCCAGTGATGGTTTGCGAATCTCCAGCGAATCGAACGGGAGTTTTCCAATTTTTTGGATTGCTTCGTTGACAGGAACAGTTAGCAGTACTTCGACTCGTTCTCCCGCTAAAGTAACCGCCCCGCATTCGGTAACTTTTGATGCGAGAGAAACTTGTTTCGCCTGCTCGGGATGGTTGGTGTGGAGAATCATTTTCATCGGTAACGGATACTGGGCGAGGATTTCCTCCTGCGACCCCTCCTCCAACAACTTCCCTTGATCGATGATTGCCATTCGGGAACAAAGCCGTTCCACCTCTTCCATATAATGAGTCGAGTACAAAACCGTGGTTCCGGATTCGACCAATTGCTCCACTAACGTTAACAGGTGGGCGCGGCTTTGGGGATCGACACCAGCGGTCGGCTCATCCAGTAAAACCAATTTCGGTTGATGGATAATGCCGCATGCGAAATTCAATCGCCGCTTCATCCCCC
Organism: bacterium; assembly: GCA_030247525.1. NCBI lineage: Bacteria > bacterium. Next base: position 6,980 of record JAOTSC010000089.1, read on the forward strand.
CGGAAAACTTCTTGACGATATCAAGTTGCCGTTCGAGTAAACCAACTGTCCGTAATAATGAGTCACAACGCTCGCTGAGTTCACTACTCGCTACCCCTTGTAATCGCCCCCAGAATCGTAAATTCTCGATCGCCGATAGCTCTTCGTACAACGCGATTTCCTGTGGAACAACGCCAATTCGTTCGTGGGATTCGGTTGCGTAATGGATGGTTCCTGAAGTAGGAGTCAGGCTGCCGCATAGCAATCGCATCAACGTGGTTTTCCCGGCACCATTGGGTCCAAGCAACCCAAAACAACATCCGACGGGAATTTCCAGCGTCACACCATCGATTGCATTCGTTGCCGCATTCCGATAACGATAACTAAGTTGTTGGAGTTCGATTGCGATATTCATTGCGAAGAATATAGTTTTCCTAACGGTAACAAAAAACATTTTCGTGTAACCAACGAAAAATATGCGCAGAAATTATTGTGAAAACCTAACATTTTTCATTCGGGACATGGTTCGTTGTATCTTAGAACGGCTGCCCGTCTCATCGAGCACCCCCCAAGTTTATTCCTTCGACGCAGCAGCGTCTTTGTCCACACGCAACGGGAGCAGAAAAGAAATGTCAAGCAACGGTCAACCGAAAAAGCTCGCCTTATGCGATCAACATATTGCGTTAGGCGGAAAGATGGTAGATTTCGCCGGTTACTTAATGCCGGTGAGTTATCCCAAAGGGATTATCGCCGAGCACCATGCGGTGCGCAACAATGTCGGAGTTTTCGATGTGTCGCACATGGGGGAATTTGAAGTTACCGGTCCCGACGCATTGTCGTGGGTCAATTCGATGGTCACTAACGACGCCGAGAAATTAGGACTGAACCAAGTCATGTACTCTGGACTTTGTTATCCAGATGGCGGTTTTGTCGACGATTTGCTGGTATACCGGTTAGCCGACAAAGTCATGTTAGTGGTTAATGCATCAAACATCAAAAAAGATTTCGCATGGCTGAAAGCTCATGTCCCCGCGACCGGCGTTACTTTCGTCGATAAGAGCGACGATTTTACACTCTTGGCAGTGCAGGGACCCCGCGCTGGTGAGTTAGTCCAGAAATTAACCAACGTCGATGTGAAACAAATCAAATACTACTGGTGCCAGCCGGGGAAAATCGCCGGGATTGACGGAATCGTTTCCCGTACCGGATACACTGGCGAATATGGCTTTGAGCTGTACTTCCCGGTCGAGCATTCGCTGCTCGTTTGGAACGAATTGTGGAAGTATGGCAAAGACTTCGGTCTGGAACCAATCGGTTTAGGCGCTCGCGACTCGCTCCGGCTTGAAATGAAACTCGCGTTGTACGGTCACGAAATCGATGCCGATCACAATCCGATCGAAGCGGGTCTAAGCTGGATCGTGAAACTCAGTAAACCGAATTTCTACGGTCGCGATTCGATGCTCAAGGCAAAACTGGAAGGAACTCCCCGATTTAATGTGGGATTCATGGTGGAAGGTCGCGCCGTTCCCCGTCCTGGAATGGTGATTCGATGCAAGGATGGCGAAACCATTGGTGTTGTTACAAGTGGAACGTGGTCGCCCACGTTGGATAAAGGTATCGGAACCGGATACGTTGCTATGGACGATTCCCCGGTTGGTACCGAAATTCAAATCGTCATTCGCGATCGCGTTGTCAAGGCGACTGTAGTAAAAACTCCGTTTGTCGTTCGAGAACAGCCAAAACCATAACTTCCGGAAGCAAACTGAAAGGGGTGTATTCGTTATGCCCCCTTCAACTGTATCACTATGAAAATTGATGTCTGTATTCTCCCCCAAGAAGCCTCAACCGAACGGATGAAAGAACATTCGGTTGCAGTAATCGATGTTCTACGCGCATCCACCACGATCCTGTTTGCGTTGGAAAATGGCGCTCGGAATGTGATTCCTACCGATGCCGTTGCCGATGCAATGGGACTTGCCCAACAATTTGAACGGGATTCGATTTTACTTTGTGGCGAGCGGGATGGTGTAAAGATTGCTGGGTTCGATTTAGGGAATTCTCCTACCGAGTACACAGTGGAAGCAGTCTCGGGAAAGACATTGGTCTATTCCTCGACCAATGGTTCTAAGACACTTTTGAAATCCCATGGCGCGAAACACTCAATTTTAGCATCCTTCAACAATCTTTCAGCAGCGGCGCGCTACCTCTTATCACAAGGGACGGACGTGACTATCGTCTGTTCGGGCAAACTGGAGCGCTTTGCATTAGAGGACGCAGTTTGCGCCGGTGTGCTGGTTACTGTTTTATGCGAACTGGTGGGCGAATCAGAATACACGCTTTCCGATGGCGCAGTTGCAGTAGCGGCATTGGCGCAACAACTGCAAGGCGATCTCCTTGCTATGCTCAAGCTTTCACAACACGGCAGCTATTTGGAGTCGATAGGTATGGGTAGTGACTTACCGATTTGTGCAGCGATTGACCGCTTCGATTTCGTGCCGGTATTTCGTGAAGGAAAAATCGAGAAGCTCCTCGTATAGAATTCCTACCTTCTACAAGTAAACGCAATCGCTCGCAATTCATCTTCCATCTCGGTACATTCCCGTTGTATCTTATCATGCAACCAATATACCTGCGTAGGAATGAGTCGTAACAACCCGAAACGTGAACTCGAGATCGAGCCACCGAAGCAAAAGCGCCGGTGGATTATTGCACTCGTCCTGATTTTCTTCGCAATCTTCTGGTCGATATCGTTAGCGACATATTCCCCGGATGACTGGCCGGAAAGCAGCGGCAGTGGCACAACTCTGAACGCTCTTGGTCCAGCGGGAAGCAGTTGGGCGTATTGGTCAATGCAACTACTGTTCGGTTGGCATTTAACCGGAGTATTGCCTCTCCTCCTGTTTTGGTTCTCGGTATATCTCATCATTCCCAGTTGGCGAAAACCATGGCTGCGCGGCTTCCTACCGGTAGTTGCTGTGGGATGGCTTGGGGCGAGTTGGGTAGCCTATTGGCAAGTTCACGAATTTGATTTTTCGACCTATCGCGAAGCGGGGTTGTTGGGATCGGCGTTTGTCGAATGGCTCTGGCAGTGGCTAAATGGGTTAGGTACTGCGCTGGTGTTAACATTTCTGACGTTGCTATTCATCGGATTAACGGTTGGTAACGTGTTGCGGCGGGCTGCTCATAACTGGTTGGATTGGCGTTCGCAACGATTGGCGATGCGTCCGGTGAAACCGTTAACCATCGAAGAGAAACGACAAGAAAAATTACCGCCGAGTTTGCCGCCACCACCGGTTGCAGAACCAGTGAAAAAGCGAAAAGCTCAACCAGTAGAAGAGGTCGTCGACGAGCCGCTGTATAACAACGATTTGTTCCCGGTTAGGCCACAAATCGTGATGCCGAAACCAACCGAGACCGTGACGAAAAATCTGCCGGTCGAACCGATGATAGAAAGCCCCTATCGGCTTCCTGCGCTTGATATTTTCAAGCCGGCAGACGGTGAGATTGTACCGGAACCCTATGAAGAGTTAGCGGCAAAGCTCCTTCAAACCTTGCGCGAATTCAATGTAATTGCAACTGTGAATACCATTCATCCCGGGCCAGTTGTGACTCGATACGATTTTGTGCCAGGTCCCGGAGTTAAGGTTTCTTCCTTTGCCAATCTCTCCGACGACATCGCGCGGGCGATGCGGGCAAAAAGTGTCAGGATTCTCGCTCCCATACCCGGCGAGGAAGCTGTTGGTATCGAAATTCCTAATCGTAATCCCCGGATTGTCCGATTCCGGGAAGTTGCCGAGTCAGCAGTTTTTCAGAAGGATGGTTGGATATTACCGGTTGCGATTGGTTTGACTACCGATGGACAGCCGTTAGTAACCGATTTAGCGAAGCTACCCCACTTGTTGGTAGCAGGTACGACAGGCTCTGGGAAATCAGTCTTCATAAACTGTTTGCTTGCCTCCTTGTTGCTCCGGCGCACACCCAGCGAAGTAAGAATCGCGTTAATTGACCCAAAACAGTTAGAGTTGACACCGTATAAAAATCTAGTTCGACATCATCTCGTACAATTGATGGGCGCCGATCCGGTTGTTACGAAACCGGTACAAGCAGTGAAACTGCTGCAAGCGTGTGTGAGTGAAATGGAACGGCGCCTTGAGCTGCTAACCGGAGCCGGTGTCCGCGACCTCAGAGAGTATCAGGAACTTCATCGTCGAGGTCACCCGGCGGCAGTGGAACCGCTCTGTTATATTGTCGTAGTTGTCGATGAGTTAGCCGACTTGATGCTCACTGCGGCAAAAGAGGTGGAAGACCCAATTCAACGCATTTCGCAAATGGCGCGCGCAGTGGGAATTCACTTGGTAGTTGCAACCCAGCGACCTTCAGTAAATGTCATAACAGGTGTAATCAAAGCGAATCTACCGGCGCGACTTGCCTTTCAAGTCGCAAGTCAAGTCGACAGCCGGACGATACTCGACCAGACTGGCGCTGAGAAACTGTTAGGGCGCGGCGATGCGCTGTTTTCTCCGCCGTGGGAAATGAAGCCTTTGCGCGTCCATTGCGGTCTAATCGAAAGCTCAGAAACCGAAAAGCTATTGGACTGGATTGCCGGCCAGCCCCCAGTACAGCCGCTCCAATTCGATATGCCCCGCGATAATAAAGGGAATAACGATGACGGTGAAACCGGTGACCGCGACCAGCTCTTTAACGAAGCGGCGCGAGTCGTTGTTCGGGCGGGGCAAGGGTCGGTAGCCATTATTCAACGTCGATTACACGTCGGATACAGTCGGGCAGGGCGTTTGCTGGATCAGTTGGAACAAGCCGGAATCGTAGGTAAATTCGACGGCTCCAAACCACGCGAGGTTCTTATCGGGGCGGATACGCTGGAAGAGATGTTGTCACCCGGCGATGAAGAGTGATTTGTTTGTTACGTACAACCTGTTGTGAATTGCAACGGGAAAGCGTCATTTAATGCTTTGTCGGGTTAACGCAGGAAAAAACTTGCGGTTAGATAAATCGAGTTTTCATGAATTTCTATAGCTTTCGGACTTGGATCGATTACCCGGCATGGCAGCATGGTTGATTTGCATAGTCATATTTTTCCTGAAATCGATGATGGTAGCAAATCGTGGGAGATGACCCGTAATATGCTGCTGCAGGCTATCGATGAGGGGACGACTGCCATCGCATGGACGCCACATCTACTTTCGGGCGAGCAAATCGATTATTTTGCTAAAATCGCAACGCGATTTACCGAAGGATTGGCAAAAATTGCCGAATGGAAGTTACCGATTCGGGTTTTTTCCGGCGGTGAGATATATTTGATGCCTGATTTGGAGCGCTTTTTAGCGTATCCTTGTGGTTCCTATGGTGGGCTCGGGAGGCACATACTTGTAGAATTCCCGATGTATGAATATCATGGGAATTACGCCGAAGTAATACGGCGGATGACTCTGAAAGGCTTTGGCATCGTGTTGGCTCACCCCGAGCGATATGTCAAATTGCAAGATAACGAACGAGAATACAAGAGGTTAGCCGATTCAGGTGCCCTCTTACAAATCAATGCCGGTTCGATTCGCGGTGACTTTGGCGGCGAAACCCAAAAGACTGCGAAAACTCTGATTAAGAGTGGTTTAGCAAAACTTGCCGCCTCAGATGGGCATAACGACAGCAGCCGACCATTAGGGATGGCGTCGGCATTCCGGCAAGTGGAGAAGTGGACGAATCGAAAACGGGCAGAAGAACTTTTCATTACAGCACCAGCAAAAATACTTGAAATTACGGGATAGGGAGGAATTTCCTTGGCACAACCCATGGATGTTTTGGAATCGCAGTTGGCAGCGAGTCGGGCGGAACACCCACGAATCGACTGGTCTCGCATTTCGCGCGCTTTGTTTCGGGGACGGTGGATCATTTTTTTATCGTTTGTCGTAGTTGTTTCCTCGACTGCGATCATGACTTCGCGAATGCAGCCGGTGTATCGCGCGGAAACTTCGATCCTGGTCGAGAGCAACAATGCAATCGATCTTTCGTTACCAATGTTGGGCGCAGCTGAAGGGGCATTGAGCAACCGCGTCCGGAACGAAATTGAATTGATCAAGTCGCGCTCGTTATCAGAGGCAGTTGTAAAAAAAATTACGCAATCGCCCTATCATGACGAAATCTCCTTGATGAAAATCCCGGGCAATTTTGACGATAAAGTCGGTGAAATGCGGGAACGGATCGATGTTCGCGGTTCGCGTGATAATGATATTATTCGTATCGCAGTTACCGGAAGAAGCTCCTTTGAAGCTTCATTCTTAGCTAACACCGTAGCGCAAGCTTATTTCGAACAGAGCTTGAGTGCGTCACGCGGCGAAGTCAGCGAAGTCCGGAAATTTCTCGAAGACGAATTGGATAAAGTGCGGATGCGGTTAGCTTCCTCGGAAGAAGCCCAACGCCGATACCAAGAGGAAGAACGACTACCGGCACTGAACGAAGAGACGATGCAGTTAGTCGAACAATCTTCAACGTTTAAGTCGCTTTTGGCAAGTGCCGAGACCGATTTAAACTCGAACCTCCGCCGCCTCGATTATCTCCGTAAGGAACTCTCCGAAACGAAAATGAATTTGGTGGATGACATCAGTTCCATTTCGTCACCGTTAATCGAATCGTTAATGAAAGAGCTCGCTGACAAACAGACGAAGCTCGCGACGATTCAAGGGCGTGCCGCACCCGGTGCCGACATTACAGTGCGTTCGCTCGAGAGTGAAATCAATACAGTAAAAGAACGCTTGAAGGAAGAGACCCGCAAGTATGCGGCGAATACTTCCGGTAGCAGCGATCCACTGGGAACGTCGCAAAAGC
>JAOTSC010000090.1 GCA_030247525.1 bacterium
AAGAAAGCAGTTTCATACTGAATTACTTTGGCGGTCCTGAGCAAGACAACGATACTAAATCGATGCGGCACTTCTTCGACATGAGTTTCAATCACGAATTGACAGAAAGCGTTGCCCTCGGAGCAAACTACGATTACGGTATTGAGCAGGACACCACCAATGCCAAAAACATTTTCACTGGAGCTGGATTGTATGTTACGTATAAGCCGGAAAAACGCTGGTCGTTGGCGTTTCGTGCGGATGTCTTTGAAGATCGTTCCGGGATTCAAACTGGCAGCGGGCTACCCCATTTTACTCTGCAAGGATACACACTTACCCCTCAGTGGGAGTTAACCAAGAATCTTTTGATCCGTAGCGACTTGCGAATCGATGCTGCGAATGCAAAGGTCTACCCGACTGACACCGATTTTATTTCTACTCAGCCGACAATAACATTGAATGCAGTGTATCACTTCTAACAGGTTCGTCAATGCGATTATGTGAAAGGGGCGCCATACGGCGCCCCTTCAGTTAGATCTGAAAAAACTCAATCTCCAGTGAAGATTTGATCAATGGGATCGGCGATGAGAAGGGCTGGGACCATCCGTTCTACCCTTAAAACGCCTGCTTGTAACAATGGATCGTTACGTTGATAAGTCACCAACGATGCGATTTTCAGGAAAAAGGCGACTCGGAGATTCATTACGGTTTGTTGAGTAAACTCACGACCGGAAACTTTTTCATAATACTCTCCTAAATTCTTGGCAATGCCGGGGTAATCGACTTTCGGTGGAAATTCAATCCCATAGCGTTGCTTACTTAACAATGGGTTTAGCACCATGATATCGGCGAACAAGTACCCCAAATCCAAGGATGGATCACCAAATCCCATCCGTTCCAAATTCAGCAGTGCGGTGACCTTTCCCTCGTAATCGATCGAAACTTGCAAGTCCGAAAAGTCACCGTGAATAAGCCGTTTTTGTTCCGGTTTCCACTCTTTGGCAATGCCTTTCAATGCATCACGTACTTCGCTATTCCAGTACTTTCTTACAACGCCAAGCTCCGCCATCTGACGAAGCCATTCGTTTACCGGGTAGTTCTCGATAGCTCCAGAGTCCGGTAACAAACTGTGCATTTTTGATAACACATCCATTGTTGGCATGTATAACGCTTGTAATTTGTCGAACCCGTCGCGGGAGCGTAAAGCAGCGGTTTTTCCTAACGGTTGTCCATTAGGTCTTGACAACAAAACACAGTGGGCATTGGCATAAGGTTTTGCTTTTCCCCAGAGAATGTCAGCAGTTGTCGGTAGCCCGGCAGCATGAATTCGGACATAGTTTAGCTCTTCGCTTCGGGCATCTGCTTCGGTAGTGAACAATTTGAGGATAAACTCACGGTCATTGCCTGAGGTATCTGCTACAGAAAGTGACCAGCTCTCAAAAGGTTGTAAAATTTCTGGTTGAAACAGCGTTCGAAGCTCAATCGGATTAACCCGGATCCCCTCCTCTGCGAGGATAGCAGAATTCTGGTCCAAAAAAGCTGCGACTTTTGGTTTTGCTTTCTGCTGACCACGCTCGTCGAGCAGAACCGGTACCCGGGATGCACGGCATCCAAATAAACCGATTAGTACTATGAAAAGACCAACTGGTATGCTTTTCCGCATGAATTCTCCCGTGAAAAGATTGTGATGGATGTAACTTGAGTCACATCGGCGACAAGTAAACTTGTGTCCCGAAACATCTATGTCTGGAAGAAGATACGGAATTTCATTTCTCCCTGCTGCCGTGAATTCGTTCACATGTTTTTCACGATTCTGAACAATTTTGTACATTGTTTTCTATATGAATATACCGGAGCTCCGGTAAGCGATGATTATTCTCAAAAAAGGAGTAAGCAATGCGAACGATGATATTGTGGTTCGCCGTCCTGATGCTCACCGTTACTGCCTTTGCCCAATCTGCTATCATAAACGAATGGTCGCAGGGGAATGGTGGAAATAAGGAATGGATGGAGTATCTGGTTATTCAAAACAATCTCGATATCCGGGGATGGCAAGTTTGGGACGAAACCCAGCTTTACACGACATTCAACGCATCGAATGAAATGTGGAGCGCTGTTCCGGCAGGCACTATCATTGTTGTATACAATGGAAACGACCGTGATGTAACACTGCCTGCCAAAGATTCGCTGTTGACTGATGGAAATTATCTCATTTGTGTCAATCACAACGATGCTAACCTTTTCACAGCTGGCACATGGGGTGGGTATGGCAACACAAACCTGAGTGACAACCCTCGTTTGATTTTGAGTGATGGTACCACCATTGTACACGACTGGGATAATGGCAACAACACATCGTTTTCCGTGAATACGCTGCGTCCTGCGGGCAATCAAGCAGTGAAGTATGCAAGTAATACCGCTGTCGGTGTCTTAACAGCAACGAACTGGGCACGTATTGCTGCCACTGCTGGTAATGTGACACCCGGTGAAGGAAATGGTGGTGATAATTCGACGTGGATCGCTTCGCTGCGCGGACAAACAGCACCACCAGTCATCGAGAGCGTATCCCGCGTTGCCCAGAATCCGACACCAAACACCGCAATTGCAATTGACGCAACAATATCTGGTACCACAAGCCCAACGGTGAATATCCGTTACAAGTTAAATGAAACCGGAGATTACCAGTCGGTAGCTATGTCATCGGCAGGCGGTAACTGGTGGACTGGTAGCATTCCCGGACAACCGGAAGGAATGTTGGTCTCCTATTATGTGGAAGCCAGCAATCAAGGATCCAGTGTTGTCAGATCTCCCTCCTCAGATTCGCGTTTCCGGGTCTACAGCACCGTTTTGGGAACCGGAACCGTCGTTGTAAACGAGATTATGTACAACATCAACACGACGAATTCACAGGAATGGATCGAGTTTTACAACAATACCGCCTCTGCCATCGATCTCTCTTACTTCATGTTGATGGACAACAACGCCCGCTCGTATACGCTTCCGTTGGGAACAACAATCGGCGCTGGAGAGTATCGTGTTGCACCCTATGCGACGGCGCAATTTTTGCTTGACTATCCCGGTTTCAATGCTGCATTATTGTTACCACCCTTTAACTTTGAATTCTCGATTCCCAGCGATCAAGTGCGGCTGTTCGATGTAAACGGCAATCTCGTCGACGTGGTGAATTACACGACTTCATCGCCTTGGCCATCCGCCTCGGCTGGCTACAGTATCGAACTAAGTGATGCATCGCTCGATAACGACGTCGGCGCGAACTGGCACCTTGCCGGCGATTTGGGTGGTACACCGGGCGCGGCAAACAGTGGCGGTGTCGATATCATACCTCCTTCGTTTACAGCAGTTACTTGGATTTCACCGACAGTATTGCTGTTAAATTTTAGTGAGCCGGTCCGCCATGATACGATGCTGATTGCGGAACACTACGCAATCAACAGTGTGGCACTCACTTCGACTTCGTTCGATAGCGCAGTCCTCAGTGCAGATAACAAACAGGTGAAGTTGTATCTCGATAACACTGCGGCACTTCTGGTCGGTCAATCGTACACAATTTCCGTACTCAACTTTTACGATGCGGCTGGAAATGTAACCACCTCGCAAGACCAAACTTTGCTGTATCTGCGACCGGCGTTACAAGTTACCGAGATCATGTATAACCCATCGCACAACGATACATATTATGAGTGGTTTGAAATTCTCAATACCACGACCGATTCAATCAACATGCGTGACTACATCTTAGCGGATAACAATGCGCGTGACACCATCGATATCGATTTGTGGGTACGTCCGCAACGTTACGTAGTCTTTGGGGTCCATCGCGATTCTTTACTAAGTATCGGTATTCCCTGTGCATGGCAGTATACCAGCGGTTTGGCATTATCCAATTCCGGTGACCGGGTGGTCGTTTATACTCCAAGCGGCGTATTAATCGACAGCGTTCGTTACGGCGTACTTCCGCCATGGCCGGTAAATCCAACACCATTGGATACAGGACGCTCCATCGCGCTGTACAATCCAATGGCGAACAATGATTTCTCCGACTACTGGTTCAGTTCAATTATTTTAATGGCAAATGGGGAGTATGGCACACCGGGACAAGTTTTCTTAGTAGAGCCTGTGATTGTCACTAATCCGTTATCAGGCGACTTTGGGAACGTAAATCCGGGTACCACCGATACTTTGCAAGTTGTGGTGAGAAATACCGGTAACGGTGATTTAGTGATAACAAACCTAACCACCCCAGCTAACATTGTACCGAGCTGGACATCGGCAACTATCGAAGCGCTCGATTCGATGATTTTGGAGCTGTACTGGACACCGCCAACCGCTGGTACTTTACAAGATACCGTGCGGTTCACATCAAATGCTGTGAATATCGAGTATGTTCTTCCGGTAACGGGTGTTGCCCAAGTACCAGCACCACCACCGGCGCCGGAAAACTTAACAGCGATTCGGATTAACTCCGATGTGTTCTTACAGTGGACAGCTTCGGAAGGGGCAGTGCTTTATCGGATATATGCGGCTGAAGTCGCAAATGGTCAATGGACGGAAATCGGGACTTCGATGAATACAACATTTACCGATACGAATGTCCTTGGCAGCTTCACGCATCGCTACTACCGAGTAACCGCGAATAACTAATAGTCATTTTGTATTGACTGACAGAGGGCGCATGTAAGTGCGCCCTTTTGTTATTGGCTTATTTGGAAATCGGGATTTGGTATCTTATACTTGATACTAAGTATCATGTAGAAGTAACATGAAGACAACCATTGAACAAGAAATTCGTAATGCGGGATTAATCGTAACCCCTGTTCGGGTGTTGCTGTTAAAAACGCTTCGTTCCGCAGGCAAACCCCTCTCGGTAGAACAGGTTGCGGAACGACTACTTAGCGCTCCCGATACTCCCGGTCGAGCCTCGCTCTTTCGGAATCTCGATGCATTTGTCCGCACCGGATTAGCTGAACGGTTGCGATTCAATGTTCGCACCAGCTTATATCTCGCCTGTAGCCGTAACGTAGAAGACCACCATCACCATATTGTGTGCACAATATGCAAGCGGATGCTTCCAGTCGATATCTGTTTAAACCGGAAAACCCTACAAACAGTGGAAAGTACAACGCTCTTTCGCATTACCGGACACACCTTGCAATTGTTCGGCACTTGCGCTTCCTGCGATGCAACTCAGAGTATGCAAAAAAAACCACAAACAAGACGAGGAAATCGTGGAACTTGAAATCGGTACCTCTTTACTCATGGCAATTGCTTTAGGATCGTTGCATGTCCTCGAACCGGTCCATGGCAGATCGATTTTTTATGCGATTTTGGTGGGTAGCAGCCGCTCGGTGTGGCGAGTGATACGGTTTGGTGTTGCAGTAACCTTAAGTCACATTTTAACAGCGTTACTCATCGCACTTTTTGCCTATTTGATTGGTGAACGTATTGGCGCAGAACAGTTAACTCGCGGTGGTCAAATCATTGGTATCACACTCTCGTTTGTCATCGGATTGGTTATGTTGCGGTCGGCTATTCGCTCACATCGGGAACACATTGATCCAGAGTGCCATTGTGTATGCCATACGATAGAAGAGGATGACGAAAAAGATAAGCCTGAGCATCAACACAAACACCCACCAAAATCAACCCATCAGCACAACCACAAACATTTCGATGTCAATAGTTCAGTCACTTTGTTAGGAATTTCGGGGGGGATTATTCCCTGTTCTGCTTCAGTAGCGACGTTAATTCTTGCAATATCCACCGGGAAACTTGCCGCCGGATTACAAGCGATGGTTGCATTTGGACTCGGATTGGGTGTCACCCTTACCGTTGTTGGAATCATCACGGTTTACTCGACTGGAAAACTAACCTTTTTCGATTCACCAAAGGTTGCCGGTTTTGTCCGGTTTGCCCCATCGATTCTGGTACTGGTAGTGTCGGTTTTGTCGTTGATTTTCCTATACTTTTCGCAACACGATCACCACATTATCATATCTTAATTCTCTCTGAGGAGACTGTGCTGAAATCGGTTCTATCGGTTGCACAGTATCATTTCCTGCGGTATTTTTACTTTTTACCTAACCCTCACAAATTTACCGGAGTTACCAATGGATATTATGGACATTTATGCTCGTGAAGTCTTAGACTCGCGCGGCAATCCCACCGTGGAAGTGGAAGTAACGTTGGAAGACGGCGCATTTGCCAACGCAATCGTTCCATCGGGAGCATCGACCGGTGTACACGAAGCATTGGAAATGCGTGACGGCGACGCACATCGCTACTTGGGGAAAGGCGTATTGAAAGCAGTAGAAAATGTGAACGATCTCATTGCGCCGAAACTGGTTGGGTTCGATGCGTTCGATCAAATTGCTTTGGATGAAGCGATGATCGATATCGATGGTACCGAAAACAAGTCGAAACTTGGAGCGAATGCTATCTTAGGCGTTTCAATGGCGGTCGCCCGGGCGGCTGCAATATCATTAGGTTTGCCGTTGTACCGTTATCTTGGCGGCGTCAATTCTCGCTATCTGCCAGTACCTCTGATGAACGTGTTGAACGGTGGCGCTCATGCTCAATCGAAAGTCGATTTTCAAGAGTTCATGCTGGTACCGAGTGGATTCGAGACCTTCCGCGAAGCGTTACGGGCTGGTGCTGAGACGTTCCATGCTTTGAAAAAAGTATTAAAAACCAAGGGATACGCCACCGGTGTCGGTGACGAAGGCGGTTATGCCCCGGACTTGTCGGCTAACGAAATGGCTGTCGAATTGATTCTCGAAGCGATTGTTAGTGCTGGCTACAAACCCGGCGAACAAATTTCCATCGCGTTGGATGTTGCCGCCAGTGAATTCTATGACGAAAACAAGAAACTGTACGTCTTAAAAGGGGAAGGCCGCGAATTGACCTCCGAAAAACTGATTGAAATCTATCACGACTGGACCCACAAGTATCCGATTGTGTCGATTGAAGATGGTATGGCGGAAGACGATTGGGAAGGCTGGAAGGCGTTGACCGATGACCTTGGCGATGAAGTACAATTAGTCGGAGACGATATCTTCGTGACCAATCCCGAACGACTCGACCGCGGAATTGAAGAAGGTATTGCCAATGCGATTCTGATTAAATTGAACCAAATTGGAACAGTGACCGAGACTCTCGAAACCATCGAGTTGGCAAAACTCAACGGGTACGCTTGTGTGATAAGCCATCGCAGCGGTGAAACTGAGGATACTACGATTGCCGATTTAGCGGTTGCGACCAATGCCGGTCAAATCAAAACGGGCAGTGCCTCGCGCAGTGAGCGAATCGCCAAGTACAACCAGTTACTGCGGATAGAAGAAGAATTGGCTGACAGTGCGATTTATTACGGAACGCAAATGTAACATCTACGAATTCACAAGTATATTCGTAGTATATGTTTCACTGCTGTGAAATCAGTGAAAAGTAGTTAGTTGAATAAACAGGCGAGCGATGAAAAGCTTGCCTGTTTAAGTTGAAATGGTTCGTTTAATCGATAAAATTAATTCGGATGATTGTATGCATTATGTCGTCTTAGGCGCTGGTGCGGCTGGTATTGCCGCCCTCCGCGCGATTCACCGGGAAGAGCCATCGGCAAAACTCACTTGTATCACCACTGAGCCAGCGCCATTTTACTTCCGGCCGATGCTGGTCGAGCTGTTTGCCCGCAGTGCCTTTAACCATGATGCTGGGAAAGTACCCATTGGACTGGAAGCAGTTGATTGGCATTTTGGGGCGCGGGTAATGACAATTGCACCAAAAGAAAACGTGGTGAAATTGGCTACTGGTGAAGCAATCACTTATGACTTTTTAATCATTGCAACAGGCTCGAAAGCTGATCTCAGTTTTGTTGAACCATTTCGGGAAGTCGTCAATGTCCTGCACTCATATTCGGATTTGATCCGCTTGAAAAAGAATTTGCAATTTGGTGAAGTATTGGTGATAGGCGGCGGCTATGTTGCAATCGAGATTATCAGGCAACTGCATAATCGCGGAAACAGCGTCACATACTTTGCTCGACCCGATTACTTTTGGCCGCGGGAAGTACCCGGTGTAACCGCCTCCGACATCGAACAAATCCTTACTGGCGTCGCGGTTCCACCACAATTCGATAACGAAGTCGTTGATGTCGTCGATTGGAACGGTACGCAATACTCCGTAATCGATAAAAAAGGGCAGCGTCACATGGTGGATGTGATTTTAGCGATTCCGGTAGA
Organism: bacterium; assembly: GCA_030247525.1. Classification (NCBI taxonomy): domain Bacteria; species bacterium. The sequence continues at coordinate 8,232 of JAOTSC010000090.1, forward strand.
AACTCCGAACATCGGTTTGCTCAAAGGTAGTGGCATTCGTTGTGAGGAGGGCGTTATCGTGAATGAGGAGTTGCGCACGAACATCCCGAATATTTTTGCTGCCGGAGATTGTGCACAGGTGCTTGATCTGAAACATCAAATCAATCGGGTAAATTTTGGCTGGCGAAGCGCCGAGAAACAAGGCGAATTAGCCGGACAAAACGCTGTGGGTAAGAATGTTGTATATGTTCCTTCTTCACAGGATTTTTATTTCCTCGATTTGCTTGGCAAGAGTTTGCTGGATCGTTGGGCAGGTCCCGAACAAAGTATCAACAGCTAATGAGGGAGTTCGATCCGAAGACAAAGGGCATCGTCAAATGCCCTTTTCTTTGTGACGAAGCATGCTTAACAACCAGAAACCCAACAGAAAGGGGCTGACCTCGTATCAACATGAGAATAGCTTGAGGGTTATATGATTACTCGAAACCGCGTGGTTCATGGAATTGCGGTACTAATGTTCGTTGCAGTTGCCTCGTTTGTCAGCGCAGAAATAAAACCGATCGAAGTGACAAGTCTCGACGGGAAGAGATTGACGGTGGGGAGAGGTGGCGAACTCCCGGAATTGGTGATGGTGCTTGCAACCCGTTGCCCGGTATCGAACGCCTATAATAGCCGGATGGCGGCGATTGCCAAGGAGTATGAAGGCAAAGTAAAAGTCGTCGGTGTTAATCCGAACGAGACTGAGGATAATGCGGAAGTAATCCGTCACGCGAAAGAAAACGGATTGAATTTCCCAGTCTATCGCGATCCAGGTTTGAAGCTGACCGAGATGTGGAAGTTACGGGTTACACCAGAAGTCTTCTTGTTTGACAAAGCTGGCAAATTATACTATTCCGGTCGTATCGACGATAGTCAGGAAGAATCGAAAATCAAATCACAGGATTTACGCAACGCACTCGATCGCTTGCTCTCCGGGAAAGCAGCTATCGTTAGCGAAACAAAACCATTCGGTTGTTCGATTAAACGAATGAAATAACTATACAATCCTTCTTGTTCGAAAAGGGCGCCAATTGGCGCCCTTATGCGTTTCGACTTTTCCTGTTCCAGACTTTTCTTCCTATATTTCATGTATGATAACGCTCTACCATCCCATGCTTGCCCTTGATGATGCGGTTTGCAATGATCTGCCCGACTCCGAGCGGAAACATCTACGCGCCCTTCATGTGGAAGTAGGAGAAACCACTCGATTAGTAGATGGCAAGGGGAATGCTCGAGTGGGAATTCTATCGCTGTTTGATAAAGACAACTGCATCATTTCCGAATTACTGGAAACGCCAACCAATGAGCCGTTGCAAGAGCGAATCCTGCTGATCTCGCAAATCGATCCCACTCATTTAGAAACTGCGGTCGGGTTGTTAGTTCCGTTGGGCGTTACTCAAATCGTTATACTTCATACTCAATACTCACAATTGCTACCGCGCTTTCGAGTGCAACGACACACAGGAATAGCGATTGCTGCGATGAAGCAGTGCAACCGCTCCCGGATTCCTAAATTCGACTTCGCCGAAGATGGCCGCGGTTGGAAACTGGTTGAGGTACTCGACAATCTTCCTTCTTCCGAACGGTTTCTTGCTGATTCTGCGGGTGAGCCGGTTACGCCTAAGCTATTGTCGGAGTTAAACCGAGATACCAACTTAGTCATCGCAGTTGGACCGGAAGGTGGTTTGACTGATCAGGAACGGGTGTTGCTGCTATCCTACGAGTTTCGTCCGATCTCCTTGGGAGCTCGGATCTTGCGAACGGAACTGGCGTCTGCTACCGCTCTGGCAAAGCTTTCTGACGATAAGTAATCCTCTGGTCTCTGCAACCAATTTGTTTCGCTTCACCACAAATAGGTATATTGGGCGGTTTCAACTCAGTGGAAGCTGCTTTCTAAACCAGTGAAAAGAACGTGTCTGAACTTGACGAATACGATCACGAGGAACCGAAGAAATCCGGTTCACTCCGGCAACGCGTCGCTGCCCTGCGACGTGTGCTTCCTTACGCCCGCCCGAATCTCCGCCAGTTTGTAATCGGCGGAACCCTTATGCTGCTGGTTACAGCGGCAACTGTAGCGCAACCGTTACTATTCCGGAGAATATTTGATGTAAACCTTCCCGCGAAAGATGTTCACGGCGTTATCATATCGGCGTCGATTTTTTTGGCGTTGCTCCTCTTCTCGACGATCCTCCGTTACTACGAAAGCCTGATATTAGGGTTAGCGGGAGTCTCGGTCGTCAACCGTTTGAAGCGGGTTGTATTCGACAAGCTCATGACCTTCGAACTCTCCTATTATGATAAAAATCCGGTGGGAAGATTAGTCGCGCGCGTGGAGTCCGATTGCGAACGTTTGGTGGGAATGTTTACCGCGGTAGGTTTACAAGTGGTAGCAACCGGATTGCTGATTATTGGAACGCTTGCCGTGCTGTTCCCGATTGAGTGGCGGTTAGCGCTCACGTTGACCGGCGTTGTTATCGTGATTGTCGGAGGCGCACTCTATTTCTTTAATCGGATGCGGCCGCGATTTCGTGAAGAACGCTCGAAAGTAGCCGCCGTGATTGCCGTTGTCAGCGAATTCACCCAAGGTGCAAGGTTACTGCGAATTCTTGGTCGTGAAGACTATGCTCGAAAACGGTTAAGCGATGTAAACGAAGAGAAAGTGAATTATCTCTTTGGAACCTTCATGCGCTTCACCGGTTTCTTTTTGCCGATGGGCTTGTTGAACGTTGCCGCCGTGGGCGGTATCCTTTGGTATGGCGCGGATTGGACGAGGGTTGGAGCATTTACAATAGGTACCGTGATAATGTTTGCGCAATACCTTACACAACTTTTTCACCCGCTGTTTGAACTGACCGAACAACTGGGCGAAGTGCAGCGTGCCTTAGGTTCGGCGGATCGCATTCTGGAAATGATGGATCGTGAAAGTATTGTGCAGGATCAAGCGAAGCCGGTAGTGTTACCAAAACTTACTCAATCCATCGAGTTAAAGAACATTTCCTTTGCATACGATCCACAAAAACCGGTATTGAAAAATGTTTCTCTCACAATTCCAGCCGGATCAAGAATCGCCATTGTAGGACCTACTGGTGGCGGAAAATCGACCGTTATCAATCTATTGTGTCGCTTCTACGATCCGCAGGAAGGATCAATAACATGGGATGGCATCAATCTACGTAATGTAGCGCAGCGTGATATCCGCAGCCGCATCGGATTGGTATTGCAAGACCTCTACCTTTTCCCCGGAACGGTCGAAGAGAATTTAAAAGTGATGCGCGATGATGTCCCGCGCGAGCGGGTATTGCGTGCTATCGAACGATTGGGCACCAGTGAAATCATCAACCGGATGCCAAAAGGTCTCGACACGCTATTTGCTGAGCGCAGTGCAAACATCAGTTATGGTGAGCGGCAATTAGTGGCGTTCACCCGTGCTTTAGTGTTCGATCCCGAATTGTTGATTCTCGATGAAGCGACTTCGAGTGTCGATCCCGAAACCGAGCGCAGAATTGAAGAATCGCTTGAGACGCTATTGGCAGGAAGAACTTCGGTAATCGTTGCACACCGGCTTTCGACAATACGGAATGCCGATGCCATCGCTGTTATAAAAAACGGCGAAATCATTGAATTTGGTAAACACGAGGAGTTACTCGCATTGCATGGGTTCTATGCGCGGCTCTATCGCATTCAGTTCCCGGAGGCGGCTCGTGTCAAACCTTGATTTCGGCTGGCTCGCAAAATTCTGGAAGCAGCGCAAAGGGTTAATGCTGTTAGTGTTTGGGCTAACAGTGTTATCGATTGTCGCGCGTACCGCCTATCCGTTAATGTTCAAGTTTGTGCTTGATAAATTATCCGAGCAAGCGGCACCATCGGAAACCCGTCGTTGGGTAATGCTATTGATTGCTGTGGGTGTCTATCAAGGATTGATGTTCGCAGTTCTGCCGAATTCGAGAGCGTACGGCAATCTCGTTTTCGGACGCCTGATGAGGGAAAAAGTATTCGACCGGATTCTCCGGAAGGGCTACGACTTTTTCTTGAAGTTCCGTACCGGAGATGTGATTACCCGATTGACTGACGACTTGGAGGGCTCCGAGCTTAAGCTCGCTTGGTATAGTTGCAGCGGCGTGATGCGCCCGATCGAAATGTCGTTGGTCATTCTGTTCTCGCTCGGCGTAATGTTCACCTTGAATTGGAAACTGACGCTGCTAATTTTTATCCCGTTGCCGGCATTCATTTGGATGTTGGCGCGTTCGATGCGGGCTTTGGAAGAACGGGCGAAAGTACGTCAGGAGTCTATTGGCGAAATCAATGAATTACTGGAAACCACGATTAGCGGTATTCGGATTGTAAAGGGTTTCGGTGCCGAGTCCCGATTCGGCGAACGGTTGTCAAACTCGCTTAAAGACCGGGTATCCGCGGAAGTCGCATTTATAAAAGTCAACTCCGAAGTACAAGCTGTTGGACAATTAGTAAACAATTTCGGTGTAGTGATTGCGCTATTCGTTGGTGGATACTTCACAATCCAAGGTGAAATGACAATCGGCAGTTTTTTTGCATTTGCGAATTACTTCCAGTTCTTGGTAGAACCGATTTTCACGATTGGATACTTCTTTGCCATCACAAAAATAAACTTTTCTTACGTTGATCGGTTAAAGGAGATTGAGACATTCCCGGAACCGGAACCTCGAGTCTATCGAAAACCTGATTCGTTGGAATCCATTGCTTTTGAGAAGATAACAGTCCGCTATCCCAATACATCGCGGGTTATTCTTGATGACGTTTCGTTTAAGGTTCAAGCCGGTCAAACGGTTGCCGTAGTTGGTCCAATTGGATGCGGCAAGACATCGCTATTGGAAGTAACCTTAGGAGAATTACAACCGGAAGCCGGCTCCGTTACGTGGAATGGAATCGATATTCGTGAACTCGATCCCCGCGAACGTCATCTCCGGATCGGATTAGTGACACAGGAACCGTTGTTATTCAGCGAGACGATAGTTAACAATATTCGCTTAGGTAACAGTGCACTATCCGATGCTTCGATACAGGAGGCTATGGTCACAGCAAGATTGAAAGATGAAGTCGAGCGGTTCCCCGACCGAGCAAACACGGTATTGGGACAACGCGGTATAGAATTGAGCGGTGGTCAAAAGCAACGGCTTTCATTGGCTCGCGCCCTCGCTGCGAAACCCGAACTACTCCTTTTGGACGATGTAACAAGTGCATTGGATGCGGAAACCGAACAGAATTTCTGGAGAAATTTTCGGCTTTCTTATCCCAAAACGACCGTTATCGTCGTAACCCATCGATTGGCTACTGCAGCGCAAGCCGATTGTGTTGTGATGTTGGACGAGAGAAAAATAGTCGCGAATGGCTCACATCTTTGGCTGCTGAAGAATAATGATCGCTATCGCTCTTTTGTTGAACGGGAAGAAGATGAGGAGGCGGTCGCCGCATAACAGGATACAATACGCTCTATATATTTACGTGTAAAC
>JAOTSC010000091.1 GCA_030247525.1 bacterium
GACCTATGGAAATTCCTCTTCCCAGAATGATGAATAGCAAGCCGGCAGTCATCATAAAAATAAAAATACCGACAACGCGTGGAATGATTTTCGACAGTAGCCCAATCGCGATGAGTGCAGCGCTGGGAATCATCTCAAAAAACAATTCCAGTTGGAAACCATTTGCTTGCAACGAGCCGCTCAGTTCCAGCGATGAAAATAACATCATCATGAGGCCGACTGTTGTGATAACTCGCGAAGCGCCTTCCCGGTAGTTTTTCACCAGCAGTACATTGAATAACGCTTTGGTGGTGAGACCGACAAGGACCACGACATTGCACATCTCCCAAGTATGATCATTTGTACTGGCAAAGTACAATGCAGAAACAATCGTGCTCAGCATTACCATTGCAAACGCGAAATTACCGGAGCGGTAGTGAACGCTTAACTGCCACTCATCCAACTGTTTCCGGAAATAGGTAAAGGCTGCATGAATCGAGAAACGGATGTTCTGTAAAAGATTTGGATGAAAATCCTTGGCAATTACCATCACGAACAACGCCCGGGCAAGTACGCCAATTGCGACAACGAGAAAGAAAGCCAACCACCGGGTATCCTGTTGTACCAGATAGTAGGCAGCTAATAACAGTGCCGTCGTATTCGTTACCCCGTAAGCGATATTTCCGGAACGGTAATGAATTGTCATTTGGCGTTCATCGATCCGCTTCCGGTCGATGTTGAGGGAGGCCACCGTCGTCCGCAGTAAATAGGAGCCGACCAATAGAAACAACCACAACTGATTGTTCGTTGTGGCAAAGAGAATGAGCGCTAACGCGAAGTTTCCGGTAGCAACCCAGAAAATCCAATCTTTGTTACGCACGATCTTTATCCTCCAGGATGAATAAGTTTTCCACTTTCGTGCCCAACTTTTCTGCCAACAACAAAGCAAGTTTAATCGAGGGGAAGTAGTCGCCACGTTCGATGGCGACGATGGTCTGACGGGATACGCCAACCATATCCGCCAACTGCTGCTGGCTCAATTCGCCGTTTTCAAACCGATGTTTCCGGATTAGTGTTTTCATGTTCCAAATCGAGACTTGTTTGTAACAACTCTCAATATATGGGGTAGTTGACATTATGTCAAGTTCTCTTGACACAATGGTAACACAACTTGATATGGTGTGATAGACTGTATTATATATTCTATTGTTCGTTAAGAGCTTAGTTGATAGAGGAATAGTGTAACTAACCACTCAAAGAGGTGGTAGAATGTATCCGACTACTGCCAAAAGAAGACGTATACGCTCGCATCGCATGAACACGAGCGTGTTTGTGACGTTTCTTGGCTTCGTAGTCGGGATCGAGGTTGTTTTTACTGGATTGTCCAACTTGTATTAGATCACCTGCCGGTTCAGTTCTATCAGTACGTCGGTGAGACCGAAAACTTGAAGCGACGGCACCTTTGTTGTAAGAGACGAACGCGTTCACCGGTCTGGTCGATCAGAAAAAATCGCGGCGGACGAAACAAATCGTCGACCACCTCTGAAGATCGATAGTGCTATAGCGCTCATTAAAGATTATATGCTAAACCAAACCGGATGTCGGTGATTTCCCAATTATGATCGCCAGTCATCGGTTGGGCGGAAGTCATCGAGAATACCCCGCCAACTTGATTATCAATCAAGAAGCCGCCGAAGACATGAATGTTCCATGTCGAATGGTTCCAATACCATTTGTTTTTGTCCGATTCATTGGGGAAGAAGGGATTTGCTGTGAGAGAAGGAGTTGCAGCGGTACCGTCCTCGATTACCATGTTGTAGGGTTGGTATGACGCACCCACTCCTCCGCCTGCGATAAGCTTCAAAGGTGAGTCAAAACTGAATAAACGGCGGATTGTCGGTAAGCCAAAGATATTAATGTCGAGCGATGAGGATACTTCCGGCATATAGACCGAATACTTGATCGATTGTCCACTTGCCAGATTCTCGCGGTACTTGGCATGACGGTATCCGAAATGTCCGTTCATTGTGACCGCTTTCCGGAAATGGTACGATGTAAACCCGACGGTCGTCCCCTCGAGTTTCAGGTTTTTATCTTGCAATTCCATCGTCGTCGGACCGACATAGAGTACGGAAACTTCATTGCCATGATAGGGCAGCGGGTCGAAATCAATGTCGATGTCCGGAGAATCGATGTCGATATCGATATCGGTTGCCAATGCGCATCCCGCCAGCATCGCACACGCAAATACGAGGAAAATAAATCGGATTGACACAAGAAACTCCTTTCTTACGGGTAGCCGCAGGCTTCAGCCTGCGTCTCTCAAATCTACTTCAATTGTGCGGGCTAAAGCCCACGGCTACCATGTAATGGGATAGATTCCGCAATAAACTTTCAACACCGAAAAATACAACTAAAATTGACTGAGAAAAAAACGGGCAGATTGTTACATCTGCCCGAGATTCGTCAAACCATCTACCCCGGTTACTCTTCCTCGTCCATTTTCTTTTTAAGGTCGTCAATTCGTATCTGAATCCGGTCGCGATCCATGATGGCGGCACGAACTCGTTCCAATTCTCGCTGGATCGACGACAACGGCAATGCATCGGAAACATTCCGCTCATTTGCCTGGCGATAGGTTTCCTCCGCCAACGACAGCAACGCCCGGTCGAGCCGCTGACGTGCCGCAGTTAAATCCAACCGCATCTTCCCGATCGCTAACAGGCGGTCGGCACGGTGGAGGAAGGTCTCCGCAAACGATTTTCCTTCGTCGTAAATATTCTTATGTCTCATAGTCTTTCGGTAGGACAGACAAGAGTGTCTGTCGTACTTAAAAATACTTAAAAATGGTAGTCCAGTTGCAACCGGAAACTTAAGTCATTGCCCGTTACATTGTCCCCGGCAAACGGGTGTGCATACTGCAATTGTTCAGCCGTTTCACCGCTGCGACTGGGCGGTTCGTTCCCATCGCGGGCAGCGATATAGGTAATCGGATTCGACCGTTCGGAGGTCAGCTTCGCCTTGATGTAAAGACCGGGACCGATTCGTGAACCCATCGCAACGTACAACCGCAATCCATTCCCGTCACGGACGTAGAAGTCCCCTTCTTCATAGTTCCAGAAGAATCCGTCGTAAATCGTCGCACCGCCGCCAATCCACATCGGTCGCGAGAGATTATGGCGGAACGAAAAACCCATCGCTTCCGCTGGTGAGGCGCTCTGACCACTGACCGGGGAATTTCCATTAGGATCGACGTCATACACCAAGCGGGGTCGCGGAGCAAATCGTGTTACCGCGTAACTATACAAAAGCGTCACTTCATCGAAGTTCGTGAGCCGCACCCGGGTTTGCAGACGTCCCTGCAAGGCGCGGTAATACATCTTGTCTTCCTGATTCAGATAGGCGCGCGCTTGATCACTAAACCGCAAATTGAATTGCAACGGAAAGATCGGACGGTACTGTCCTCGAACGACCCAGCGGTAATACTCAGCATCGTCGGATTTACGGGTCCACTGGTCAAGTTCAAACGAGGTAACCAATTGCCGCAGCAGTTGATACCGTCCGGAGAGCATCCAGCCTTTTTCCGGTTGGGGTTGGAACGAATTGTCGTACAATTGCCCGAAGGTAGCGTCGCGTAAATAATACTCATCTTCGAAAATTGTTCCCTTGAACCGGGCGTAGTTAGCGTATCCACGATCATAAGGATTGTCGTATCCAACGTCACGATTGCGATACAGCAACATTAAATTAAACGAGGGGTATTGCGTATAGAACGATGTGACGAGCGCTTTCGGATCGTCACCCAGTCGCAGCACTGAGCCGGTCTTTTCTAATTCTCCCCATTCGCCTTGCCAAGAGAAATTGTTGAATACTGTTTGCCAGTTAAAACCGTAAACCCGCACCTTTGATTTCGCTTGTTTCCACAAATCGCTTTTCCAAGAACTCGAGTACGCATCGGTAATTTCACGATTAGCAAAATCGTCGTTAATTTCGTCGAATTCGCTGCCGAGCACGAGATTGTTTGTATCGAGCGTCGGTCGCAACGGTCGATTATACATTGCTTCCACCCAGCTCATACCAAACCGGACGCCTATAACGGGAAGGAAGGACACGTTGCCGGCAAGGATCGTCTCCCGGGTATTGTCGAGGAACGATTGAACGCCGGGATGACGATCAACCTTTGTACTGAGAAGTATCGCAGGATTGCTCGGATTGGGATAGGTTGAGTCGACTGCCGGATAGGAGTCGTAATGCACCCGTGGCGACAAAACGATAAAGCGATTGATGCTGCCGTCTGGATTAAGAACCGCATCTTTCCAATCGCTGCTTAGGAAAGCGGTCGCTTCGATTGGGCCGCCGCGCGCCTCGACAGCAACGCCGCGATAAGTAAACTCTTCGTTACGTGACAAATCGCCGAGGATGCCGCTCAAGTGTTTACTATAACCAAATCCGGTTGCGCGGGGCGAGAAGTAATCGCCGCTCGAGAAGATTAATCCTTCGCCGAACCCGGCTTGAAAGTTACCGACGATAAATCGTTTTATTGTAATCGAACCGAGATTCGTGTAATCCTTCTCGAAGAAAAATTTCCCTTGGGTGAATTTGGTATTGCCAAAGGGGTGTTCGGTGAGGGATAACTCATTGCGCCCGCGGTGCATCGACAATCCCATTTTCCAATCGATGTAGTTTAGCCGCAGTTTGTAATGGGTATCGAGTCGGCTCTGCGCAATGACATCTTCGCGAACGGCGTCGGCATTGCCCGGTAGATAGGGCGAGTCAAACATCCGGACTTGAAAGAAACCGTGTACCTGTTTAAATTTTTCGGTCGGTTCATAGGTTAAATACGGCCGAGCATTGGTGTAGCCGTAATGGGACAGTCCGGGCGTCTGCCTGAGTTCCCGTTGACTAACAATCGGATTCCCGCTGACAATACGTTTCTTAATTGCGACGGCATCGACGGCACTGACATTCTGAATATCGGTTAGCTCATCGATAGTAGCTTCATTGACGTTGATCGGGTCGAGTAACTGATCCGCTAATTGGTCGGCGAGACCTTCACTGAAACCATCGTCGCTCACCAATTGTTCGATGCGGTATGAATTCGCTTCGCGGCGCGCGGCAACCGGATCGTCCATTCCCGGTGTGCGAACAATAATTTTGTCGCGTAATCCTTCGACAGTTTCGCGCGGGAGTCCTTCGACATCGAATAAGTCGTAGAAGGTTTCAAACGGCCCTTCAAAGCGAATCCGGTCGCGGATAAGTTGTTGTTCCTTCTCCGTGATACCGAGCGTTTTGAGTTGTTCATCGGACGCTTGGTTGATATCGAGTAAGCCGTCTTTGATGACTGATTTTGTTGTGACATTTACCGGCGGCGGATCGTCTTCGCTGTATTGTGCCATCGCAGGTATGGCAAGCGACAATACGATTGCGAATGCTACGAAGTAAGCTACCCATCGAGGCGTACCTGTTACGTCGGATTCTTGTAGGGGCGTATTGCAATACGCCCCTACGTAAGGTGATGGAATGTTTGATTTAATACCCATAGCCCAACCCGAAGAGATGAGTCGCGGGAAGCGACGGGTGAGTGAGATACGTATAATCGACCCGGAAACCGAGAATATTCTTTACACCGAAACCGAGTGCGATCCGATTGGGATTGGAACGGATACCCATCCGTAAATCGAGATGTCGATCGACTTCCAATTCGACGCCGCCCTTTAGCAACTGCTCTTGTCCGAGCGTGCGTTCCAACTCGATGGCAGTCAATACGCCGCGATAAGGTGAATAGGCGACACCGGCATTAACAACAGTCGGTAAATCGTGCTCAACCACACCACTCAGAGTGGGATGGTTCAGATTGGATACGCGCATTCCGATGCGAGTACGTTGCCACAAGGTTGCCCGTACGCCGGCATCGAGTCCGACGACCGTAGCACTGCCCAGCGACGTTCCGTTAATCGACATCCCGAACGATTGCGACATTACCTTCAATGCATACCCGAAAGCGAGATCGGTATTCATATCGCGTTGCATGTAAAAGGCGTGGGCAAGTGACAACGCAGTTTCATTGCTGAGTGATTCGCCGCGATAGCTAACGCCGCTATTCAAAACCGCGATGCTGGCGACACCCCACTCTTTTGGCAATGGATACGCGCCAGCGGCGCCGTAGAGATTCATGAATCCAACGCCGTACGGTTTGGTGAAAGCGAATCCACCGGATGGATTCTTAAGGGTAATCAAACCTGCCGGATTGATGAACGCCATCGCCGGGTCGCCTGCCAAGGCAACCGTAGCGCCGATTGCCGCCAATCTTGGTTGCGGCGGTTCGATGTCGGTCGATACTTGCGCCCAACCAACAGTCGCGAGAGATAGCAAGACAAATAGTCCGAGGTAAATTCGTTTTGTTGCAATATGCACGGTTGGGTTTCCTTATAACTTCGTGCCGATAACGATGGGAGCGGTTGCCGATTTAGTGGTGCCGTTCAAATTCGATTGGACGTGCAGGATATAGGTACCGAGCGGCAGTTTCTCCCGTAATTCGTCTCTGCCATCCCAACGGGTTTCACTTGCCCCGTTACTGGTTTTATCAATCAAGGTCGCAACGACCTGTCCCTTCATATTGAAGACGCGAACTTGCACGCGGGCGAGTGGCGGTGCGCTGAACTTAATGGTCATCGTTTCACCGACATCGTTCACCAATACCCGTGCCGGTACTTCAACGGTCGTTTCGTAGGAAAGCGCGGTCGATGCGCCTTGTTCAACAAAGTCTTCGATAAAACCCGCTAACATTTGGAAATCGGTGTTGTAGGTTGAGGCAACGCCCCGCACTGTGTAAACTTTACCCAACATCCCCGTTAACGGAATTGAATCGCCCTCAGCGGTTAGCACTTTCGGCATATTCATCGTATCCCAGATCCGCAACGGAATCGTACCGGTACCATCGTCGACCAATACGTTGGTACCGCCGCCAACATTCGGGTCGACCGAGATAACTCGTCCGGTTACTTCGACCCAGCTTCCCGAAGCGTAATAGAGTGGATTACCGGTAGATACCAATTCCCGTTGTAACGAAATGTCGCCGGTATGCAATTGAATCGGGTGAGCCAAGGGAAGAGTGTCTAACACCGTCCAACTGGATGCGCCGGTGGCTTGCAGTGCGCCATTGTATTGCGAAATTGCCGCGGTCATTCGAACGTAGGTACCGCGCGCCATACCGGGGATATTGAGCGGCGAAGTCGATTCACTGAGATATAAACCGATACTGGTAGTCGTATCGACGATATAGGCATCGGTACGCCAGCTACCAGAAGAAGTAGTTCGCCCTTGGATGTAAACAACCTGTCCTTCGAGTTGAATCGAGCGATTTAAGTACAGATCCGGGTAGTCAATGATTCGCCGGTAAATATCCGAATTGGTTAAACTGACAGTGAAGGAGCGTTCATTCGACGAACTAATCGCACCTTCGCTGTCGCGAGCATTGATTTTGTAACGGACGATGTTACTAGTCTGTGTTGAATCGGGTGTAAAGGGTCCGGCGATTACGGTAAACGAATTGCCGGAACTGGTATTCATGGGAATCGAATCGGCGGCGGTCGATGCATTCAAGCGGTAGGTAAGCCACACCGCACTCACCGATGTTTCAACGTCGGTCACTGTCGCGGTAAATGTTACCGGGTCGTTAGGACCGGGCGCGAAGGGGGAGATTGCGATATTGGCAATGATTGGTGCATTATTGCCAAACGCTTCAAAGTCACTGTCGGAACGTGGCTCCAATTGATAGGTCGTTGCAGCGGTCTGGCGGACATTGGCGCGAATCGACTTCAACGAATCGCCTACCGCAAGCACCATATTCCAGCGGCCGCCCACCCCGAATCCTTTGACGTTAATCGATGATGTCCCATCGGAAATGGTGATTCCATCGGTCGCAACCGCGGTCACGCGGATATTCGAAACCTTAACCAACATCCCTTCGTATGGTTCCGCCGTCGTCGTCGATGCAAGTGCAGTCACGTTTGTATTGAGGGGAATTGGTGTCCAAGCACTGCTCATTACTGTACGGATTGTGTCGGTTGCATAAACCGACAATTGGGTTTGACCGCTGGTTTCGGAAACTGTTCCGGTTAGGAAGACGCTATCACCAACAGCAACGGTGTGCGCTTGTGCAGTGCGAATAAACAGCCCGTGATAACCAGTGGTGTCGCGATCCTGCACAAAGAAACTTTGGGTACCACCCGCGCCGCCGTTGATGCCAATGCCGGATACGATTGCTGCTACCTGCGCCCGTTGATTCACATAAGGGGAGGGGCCGCCGGGTGTGCCGGAATTGTACTGAATTTCATAGGCGGTGCGCGTTTGGGCAAACACCGTGGTTGCGATAAGAATCGCGCCAATTGCGAGCGCTGCCCGCCGTACTGAGAGGAAACCAAGCAACATATTTTCGATTCCTGTTGGAAATACTTGCCGAAGACCGGCGCTGGATTGATGGGAATTCGTAACCTGTAAAATGCGTCGAAAAGACAGCAATTACAAATACTCCTCCCGGATTCGTCGACAAATAAATCAAGAGTAGACGACAAAACGGGTAGTCTTTCGACTACCCGTTTTTATTGATTCAAAACAGATAGGTGTCAATAGATCGGGGCAGATTTGCCGGTAATACGTTCGACCGCTTTGCGAAAGCGGTCAATATTTTCTGGAGAATCCGGTTCCAGCGCTGCTTTGGTTGAAGGCATCAACGTCTGTTGCGCTAATTGGATTTGTCCGGCAAAGCCTTTTTCGTCCGCTACAAACTTGTAGTACTTCAATAGCCGTTCCGCCATGTTACACCTCCTAAAATCCTTTAAGCGCTTGGATATATGGTTCTGCTTCGGGACCCCATGCGGAAGGTGGTTGAATCTTCCACTCACAGTGTTCGTCGCCTTTACCCGCACAGACCGGTTCAATCGCAATTAACTTCTTGCCAAAGAATGCGCTACACCAGCCAGATGCATATCCCATCAGCGACCAACAAACCGGATCGTGCGATTGACCCGAATAGGCAAGGTGTTGTTGTGCTTCATAGGAATTTTTCCAAACTCCGGTAAAGAAGAATTCACCGGTCGATCGGTCGAAACGCAGCTCTTTCGGTGTTGCATTGACGACCCCTTCCCAAGTATGTATTACCGGACCAGACGCTAATAAATCGATTTCGGTATCGAACTCATAGTTTAACTTCATTTGCATGAAATCCGAGTAGCCATTCTGATAACCGAACTTGAGAAAAAACTCCCGCGCTTTTTCGATTCCGAGCATTTCGATTAACTCATAACGAAGCAAACCAATCGCTCCGGCATCAAAAAGCACCAAGCGACTCGTTTTAAAAGAGGTCTGACCGTTATCGAAATCGAACTGAAGATCTTTCGGAAGATTGAAATCGGATGCTTTCATCGTGCTCCTCCACTTGCGTAAGAAAACTCTATTCCTGTTACCCTCAAATGCATGAAGGTGTGAGTTGTATAATGAAAGATTCGCTTAAGCTGGAACCCGTGTTGTGCAAATCCCCTGAGGAATGATAGCAAAAGGGGTGACGGTAATCAAGTGTTTAACGTTAGTTTCTTCAATTTGTTACACACAAATTGTCGACAAAGCGACAAACCCGATTTCAAAAATAAACATTGTTATCGTAAATCGGTAAGCAAACAGATACATTGAGTTTTACCAATGCAACTGCTATTTTGTTTGGTAGAGGAAACAGTACTAAATCAAACCCGATAACCAGATAGGTATTCAATGAGTGATGTTCGCGTTCGTTTTGCCCCTTCACCGACGGGGTATCTCCATGTCGGTGGCGCTCGTACCGCGCTGTTCAATTGGCTATGGGCTCGCCGTACCGGGGGAAAATTTCTCCTGCGGATCGAAGATACCG
This sequence comes from bacterium, assembly GCA_030247525.1. NCBI lineage: Bacteria > bacterium. The sequence continues at coordinate 9,881 of JAOTSC010000091.1, forward strand.
ACCAGCAGCGTTCAACTCCCGAAGCAGTTGAGGCAATCCTTGTCGGAATGAAGTGGCTCGGGATGGAACCCAATGAACCGATTGTTTATCAAATGGCTCGGCATCAGGAACACAAAGAGTTGTGCCTCGAGTTGATCGAGCGGGGTGCCGCTTATGCTGATTTCTCCGACCCGGCGGTCGAAGCGGCAAAGCGGGAAACCTTACAAGCCGAGAAGAAGCAGTACAAGTTCGACGGTAGTGCATATCGAAACGTCCCCCTCGCCGAGCAAAAAGTGCGGATGGCAGCCGAACCGGGGCAATATGCGATTCGTCTCCGCATTCCGGATAGCGGAGCAACCAGTTGGAAAGATGTTGTCCATGGTGAGATTGTCGTCAACCATAGCGAGCTCGACGATTTCATTATTCTCCGCCGTGATGGTTCACCAATTTACAATTTAGCGGTGGTCTCCGACGACCATTTCCAACGGGTTACGCTGATTCTGCGCGGTGACGATCATATCTCGAATACTCCAAAACAGATTCTCATTTATCAAGCGATGGGATGGGATGTCCCCCAATTCGGACACCTCCCGATGATTTTGGGTCCCGATAAGGTAAAATTATCGAAACGGCACGGTGCAACGGCGGTTGGTGATTACGGCGACATGGGGCTCTTGCCGGAAGCGATGATAAATTTCCTCGCACTGTTGGGTTGGTCGCCGGGTGATGATACCGAGGTGATGTCGCAAGAGGAATTGATTAAACGATTCGCGCTTGAACGGATTATGCCGAAAGCCGCCGTCTTCGATTTACAGAAACTGTTTTGGTTGAACGGGCAGCACATCGGAAAGAGCGAACCGGCATTCCTGTTCGAGAAGTGCGGTGGCGTAAATGCTTTCCATCGCGAGCTGGATGATACTGTCACGACCGCTATATATCTTTGGAAAACCCGGGTCCGGAAACTTGATGAGTTGGTCACTGCCGCCAAAGTCGTATGGGAAGATCCGGTCGAATTTGAAGCGGAAGGAGTAAAGAAACAGTTTTCCGATGCTAAAGTCTACGAGCGGATGACGAATTTATCCGATGCATTTTCCGAACTGACCGAATTTACTCATGAGTCAACTGAAGGAGTGCTTCGGCAATTGGTGGAAGCAGAGACTGCTGCAACTGGCGAAAAGGTCGCTGCCGGGAAGTATATTCACCCATGCCGCTTACTGCTGACCGGACGAACGGTTGGTCCCGGTCTGTTTGAACTTGTGGTAGCAATCGGGAGGGACGCTTGCATTCGCCGGTTAAGGAAACGTATCACAAATTGAACCACTGCAACCTTTCCTTTTCGACATGCAACTAAACCAAACGAACGGAACCGGTTCTAACAAAAGAGAGTACATACTGAGTCAGTTAACTCCACCGGATATTTTTTAGAGGGAACAATGAAACGCATTTTAACATTCGCATTCGCTTTAACCCTTGTCACTGGAATGGTTTTCCTTTCCAGTTGCAGCAAGAAAGTCACCCGGATCGAAACCACCGAGACGAAAGATTTATCGGGACGCTGGAACGATACCGACAGCCGGAATGTGAGCGAAGAAGTCATCAAAGACGTCACCAATCATCCATGGCTGCCGCAATTCGTCACCCGTAAATCGAAGAATCCAACGATAATCGTGGGAACGATTCGTAATATCTCGACCGAACACATCGCAACCGGAACCTTTGTGAAGGACATCGAGCGGGCATTCATCAATAGCGGTCGGGTCACCGTTGTCGCCTCCGCGCTGGAACGCGGCGAAATGCGCGACGAACGCAATGAAATGCAGGAAAACGCCGATCCCGAAACCATCAAGAAGTTTGGTCGTGAAAAGGGCGCCGACTATATCCTCTCCGGCGAAATCAATGCGATTGAAGACCGCGAAGGGAAGAATTCGGTGATGTTCTATCAAGTCGATTTACAGCTCACCGACCTCGAAACCAATGCCAAAGTTTGGATTGGCGGCACCAAGATTAAGAAATTCATCGAGCGCAACAAGTTTAAGATTTAAAAATGCTGTAAGCCGGTTTCATAGTAGGGGCGTATTGGAATACGCCCCTCTGTGTATCGAAAAGAGACAATGCTATACCTATGCTGTACCGAACTACACCGACTCAAACGACCGTACTCGCTTTAGCGCTGTTCGCCCTTTTTTTTACCGGGTGTATGAGTAAGTATGCCATCAAACAGGATGACGCGCGTGAAGCAGTAATCCGTGGCGATTTTTCCTCTGCGGCGAAATTCTATCTCGAAGACAAGAAGCCGACCGATTATGTCGATGTTTTGCTCAATCGGGGTTTGGCGCGGTTCGAGACCGGCGATTTCCTAAATGCCGAGAACGATTTGCGGCGCTCCTACGAGAAAATCGATGAGTTGTTCACGAAGTCGATTTCGAAAGGGGCGTTATCGCTCGTAACGAATGACCGTGCGCTTGCCTATTCCGGAACGAATCTCGAACGAGGCATGCTGCACTATTATCGAGCATTAGGATATCTCAATCGCGGCGACCGTGATGGTTTTTCGATTGAGACCCGGTCGTTAACCAAATATCTTGATCAACTCCCCGGACTAAGCAAACGAAGTTATACCGATGACGGTTTCCTGCGTTATTTCGGTGGCATCGGATTCGATATGGCGTCGCAGCCGAATGATGCGTGGATTGCCTACGAACATGCTCGCACCGCCTATCCAAAGTCGTATGGATCGGTGCCAACATTTGTGTTTCCCGCATCGCTGTCGGCAGCAAAACGTACCGGTATCGTATCGGCCGACAGCGTTACCCGCAGTGGCGTCGAGCTGCCGAAAAGCGGCGAAGGGCGCTTGGTGCTAATAGTAGAGACCGGCGTTATCTGCGGTCTCGAAAACAACGAAATCACAATTCCGTTATTTGAGAAAGACTTCTCCTGTGATTTCGATAATAATTTCGATTACGATGCCTACGGTAATGAGTTATGGTATCGACGCGATAACTACAGCAGTGGCGGTTACAAGATTGTCGATTGGATTCGCATTGCAATACCCTCAGTAACGAAGAGCGGAGAATCGCAAATTTCCCAAGTCCGGGTTGGTATCGATGGCAATGAAATATTGGCAGTCCCAGCGGCAGACTTATCTCATGTCTTTCAAAGTGAATTCAAAGACCGCTTTCCCGGGATCTTAGCCCGAACGTTCGCCCGCGCCATATTAAAGCGCGGTGCTGCGAATTTGGCGAAGAAAGAAGGGGGTGATGTCGGTTTCTGGCTCACGAAAATCGCCGGTGATTTAACCGAAGTTGCAGACACCCGGAGTTGGGCGTTATTGCCGGATCGCATTCATGTGTTAGACCGCACGCTTCCCGCCGGTAGTCATACAATAAATGTGTTGGGTACGGGTACCAACATCGAAAGCAAGAGCGGCGGACCGGAAACGATCCAAATCGAACCGGGTAAAATCACCGTGAAGCGGATTCGGCTCATCGGATAGTAGTTGAATCGTGTGTCGTTGGAACACTTATATCAAGACTTTCTGCAACTTTGTCGTTAACAACTTCCTCTAACGAACAAAGAATGGTTATTCACCGAAACGAATCGCAACCTACTTCTCTGGGAGGATGTCATGTCGGAAACAACGCAAAAAGCAGATAATGAGAAATACTGCTCGGAGTGTGGTAATATCATCAACGTGAAAGCTGAGATCTGCCCGAAATGTGGCGTCCGGCAATTTACCCCGTCGAACAATTTTTCCCGCATTTCACCCAACGGTAAGAGCCAACTCGCCGGTGGACTGTTCGCAATTT
>JAOTSC010000092.1 GCA_030247525.1 bacterium
AGGCAGACCTGTCCAAAAAAACAGCTCCGGGACTTCACCCCAATACGAAGCTTCCGCCGGACCTACGACAACTACTTGAGGTTCGAGCAACGCTTGTTGAACGACGGTTCGCCACAGCGCTCCCGGCACGAAAATGCCATTCCCATTTTTTGCAAACTCCGATAATCCCTTTACATCAAATGCAAGTTCCTCGATAAAGAATGTATTTTTCCCATTCCAGATCAAAGGAATACGTTTTGACAAAGGCGATTCAACCCAAAACCAGCCGGTGCGGTCGCGAAACAATTCGGCTTGAATGTTTCCGTAACGCCGTTTGACTCGATCGATCCCGGTCTGTAATGCACGCAAACCATCCGGTAAGTTTAAAAACCACTCCGAGATCGTGTTGCGAAAGTTTGTTTCATCCGGCTCGATCAAAAATGGCAAACCAGAGAAAAACGTGCTGCCGTTTCCTGCAATACACGTTTGCAACGCGGTAAAAGAACGCATGACGCTTGTTTCTCGCAAGGCGTCCAGTACTTCGGAAAACTCTGGCCGGTTGATCCGATCACCGAGTTTAGTAATAAAATCTTTCGGTAACGGACGCATTCCCACTGGCACACCTGGAGAATCGTCCTGCCATTTTGCGCCGGGTATGTCGGAAGAGAGGTGGGCGATTTCATTCCAGTCGCTGTCGCCGACTTCCACCCAAAACCAACTCTTTCCCTCGGTTCCGGCAATCGTTTCGGAAGTCCATCGTTTAAAGGTTGTATACAGCGGGCCGCCGCCAAAGCCCGATTGTTGCCCGGTAGCCGTTGTTTCACCGGTTGTCTCGACACACTCGGTAATTCCTGCCGGATAAGACTCATGATCTTCACCGGATAACCCAGCTTTTACGGTGGAAGGAAGGTTGGTTTCCAACCAGGAATGTTGTTTAACGATTTTGAACATAACAGGATATCACCCGGTTGGCATGGTTTTCGTCGAAGATGTCACCCGCATAGCTGCCAAAACGGTCAACTAAACGGAGGTTACAAGTAGCCGCCATCTCATCTATATGGGCGGTTGGATACAGTCGAAGTTGTTCTTCCCACGACTCACCATTGGACAACAGGATAGTTTTTCGGATTTTATCGCCAATTCGTTCGCGCTTGATTTCTGCGGTCACCCCGTCAGGAAAAGTAAAGTGACTGGTTGCAACAATTTCGTTCAACGCGCGATAAGGCATAGTATCTAAAAGAAAAGTGCCCCCTGGAACCAGAACCCGGGATGTTTCATTTAATTGTTGTTGATCGAACGATTCGTCGGAAAAGTAACCGAAACTGGAAAATAAACTGACAACCTGTTGAAAAGTTTCATTTCTAAACGGAAAGTGCAACAAATCTGCCCGAACTGTCATCAAATCATGGGTAGCGGATAACTGCGATGACGAGAGATCAAAACCAACTGCACGATGATTGTGAGTTCTCAAACAACGAAGCCAACGACCAGTGCCACAAGCAGCATCAAGTGAAAATCCATCATGGAATAACAAGTTGCGTGCTCGAAGCGTATCATAAAGCAGTTCTGTCTCCCGGTTATCCCGATGTGAATACAAATGGGGGTAACGGGGATTAAACGCAGTAGTATACCATGGATTGCAGTTTGGCAATTGCATCTCGATTATGTAAGTTGAAAAGTTATACCTTTCGGAGTGATACGAACGAATGAATTGGTTGTTCCACCGGCGACCTCAGAGCGATACCTTAGTTGGGAGCGGGATCAAAGATTCACAATGGCTCCTGCAATTGGGTGGAGTTATCCTTTTCTTGGTGTTAATCATCTCAGGCTATATCTATTTTGCTTATAACCGACCCGGAAACATCGAAGTATACAGCAATCCCTCAGGCGCGGAAATATTTATTGATCGTCAAACAACTGGACTTCGCACCCCAGCAATTGTAAAGAGTGTAAAACCAAAGTATTATATGGTCGAAGTGGTTCTCGACTCGCTGATTCCGGCACCGTACGCGCATGCGATCAACGTCGAATCTGGAAAAACGGTGTCGATTAGTTTTTTGCTTCGACGTCCATCTGAGGTGCCTGCACCAAAACCTACCGCGAATAATCCGAATACTCAACCCAATGTTGTGCAACCGACCCAACCCGATTATACCTCGGTTTTACGTGACACGTTCGGAATCACTCGCCGTGACCACAAACGATTCCCATCGGTCGGTGGAAGTGGACGTATCTACGTTACCAGTAATCTGCCTGGTGCAGAAATATACCTTGACGGCATGCGTACCGCACAAACAACAGATGCGTGGTTGTTGGCGCCAATTGGTACCCATCGGGTGCAAGTCCGAAAAGAAGGCTTTACAGTTGATCCGGCAGAGCAATCGGTGTTTTTGAGCGAAGCCTTTCAAGAACAACGCGCTCATTTTGTGTTAAACTCGATTAATACCGTTACATCGAAAACGGTTACAGTGATTACAAGACCAATCGAGGGATTGATTCGAGTCGATGGAAAAGAGGGTGGTCTCGGCAAATGGACGGGCGATTTAAAATTCGGGGCGCATTTACTCGAGTTTGCGAGTGTGACGGGATATATCACACCCCCACCAATGAAGATTGTCGTAACCCAAACCGATCCTTCGCAAGACATTTTAGTGAATTATCGGATTGGTTATGCGGTTGAATTGCGCATTGATCAAAATGGAAGACCGGTTGGATCCAACTTAATGCGTTGGGTTACCGGAATCCGACATCCCGACATCGGTGGTTTCAAAGTTGATGCCGACAAAGGTCCCAAAATTGTAAATGTTAAGCAATTGAATCATTTTGCTTGGGAATTTGGAATGGCATTTCCCAACCGCAATCCGGTCGGTGGTCAATTTATTCAGATTGAATTTGATTTGCCGCGGCGAGATCCCAACGACCCTCCGATGTTTCTTTGGTTACAGGCGATGCAGAGCAATCGTAACTACCCTCTCACGTTTGTAAACCGCACAGCGGCTGTCATTGAAGTGAACAACCGGGTTATGAAATCGGAGTGGGCGCCGTCACGTACTATCGACACAACCGATCCTGAAGGATGGGAGCGACATGTGGTTGCAGATCGGCTCATCGAAGGCAAAAACACAATTCGCATCTACAGTAGTGATAACAACTTACGATACTTCTATCTATCTGGTGTCCGCATCGGACCACAACCAGATATGCTAAACGAATGAGAATACCGGAAACATCCAAAGCTTCGATGTTACAGTTGCAACCATCGCATGAACAGATGGTTAGAAAAAGTCGCGTCATTTCTCTTGCAGTCTTGCTATCAGCAATCATTCTGTTATTTTCGAGTTGTGCAAAGATAAAATCCCCTCCCGGTGGTCCAACAGATCGGGTAGGTCCTGTACCGGTTGTTACTGTCCCTGAGGATCGCCAACGCAATGTATCACGAGATATCCGCATTGAAGTACTATTCGATTCCCGCTTAAAGACAATTGATCCTACACTGGTATCCATATCCCCCTTTCCAGCGGCGGGGATAAGAGTAGTTGGAAAAAACCGTCGATTGCTTATCGAACCGTTGGAACCCTTACAACCGAATCAAACCTATCGAGTAACGATTTCTCCGAAACTGGCTGACGAACGCAGCAATCCAATGTCAGAACCGTTGGAATTGCTGTTTTCTACCGGAGACTCGTTAGATGATGGAGTGTTGCGAGGAAAAGTATACGATACAACCATGCGCTCTGGAATCTGGATATGGGCGTGGCGAATCGACGGAGAAGCGGGTTCACGCTATCAAAACTCGGAACCACAACCTTGGTGGGACATTCCCGACGTGGTTACTGCAACCGATAGTGTTGGTGGCTTCCGGTTTGCCGGTTTGAAGGATGGCAAATACCGTCTGTTTGCCATTGATGATAAAAATCGTGACCGACGTTATGACCCTTCGATCGATCGGTTGGGAATCACGTTTGAAGATGCCATCGTACCGCGAGATTCCGCCGTTGAGTTTTCGTTTCAGTTAGCCCAGCGTGATACAATACCCCCTACGATATTGAACGCGAGGATGGTCGCGCCACGCATTGCGACAGTTCGGTTTAGCCGCCCGGTTACCGCTCGAATTGGCACACAACCACTCATCCGTGCATCCGACCGAAATTCTTACGTGGGAATCTCCTATCCCGACCCTACTGATTCGACGAAATGGTGGTGTGTGTTTCCTACTGTACCGGAAGTAGATACTTTGCAGCTCTCGTTTGTCAATTTTATCGATTGGCAAGGGGTGAAAATTCCCGATACAACGGTTACTCCTCGCTTTCCGACTCAAACCAAAGGGGTAGACACTTTAGCGCCTACTATCGTTTCTTTAAATCCACCTCCGGGCTGGGTGTTTAAGAAAACAATCTGGAAGGTAAAAACAAATCTTGGCGTAAGAGCAACCGATTTTAGAGAAGCGTTTAGCGCGATTACAATACCCGATTCACAGGTCGTACCTTTGTTTGTACAACCAATCGATCCTTTAACGGCTACGATCCGCATGGAAAATGAGTTATCGGAAAGACGTCAGTTTGAATTGCATTGCAATCCATCCAAGCTTCGTTCGCTTACTGATGTTTCTGGTCGCGATACGATGTTGGTGTACACCTATCGTGTCTATCCCGGGGACACAACCGGGACCGTCGAAACCGAAGTGATAGACCTATGGCCTGGTGCATCGGGCACAGTTGTGTTAGAAGCTGTTTCAAACCGTTTTCCCGGGAGTAGCATCGGCTGGGTTAGCACAAGCTCCCGAGACATCGTCGAATCCGCCACAACCGGCATATTGCAGATACAAAATCTTCCCGGAACGTATCGATTACGCGCTTTTCGCGATATGAACCAAAACGGTGTGCCCGATCCTGGTACTTTGAGGCCGTTCCGGCATGCCGAACCATTGATAATCGCTGATACCGTTAGGGTGCGGAGCCGCTGGACAGTGGAGACCGATCCGATCCGGATTCGGTAATCGTTCTAAGATAGGACGTAACAAAAAGGAATGCTATGACTTATGCAATCATCATGGCAGGTGGCATCGGTTCACGGTTTTGGCCGTTATCTCGCCGCAACCGTCCGAAACAACTACTGAACATTTTTGGTGACCGCTCGTTAATTCAAGAAACAATCGACCGTTTACAACCGCTTATCCCCCCAACTTGTGTCCGGATTGTTACAATCGAGGAGCAAATTCCTGCGCTGCGGAAAGAGCTCCCGATGTTACAAAAGTCGAGTTTCCTCGCCGAACCGCTGGGAAGAAACACTGCACCTTGCATCGGCTTAGCTGCCATTCATCTCGCCCATGTTTCTCCACAGGCGGTACTTGTTGTACTGCCAGCCGACCATAAAATCGCTCGGGAAGACGACTTTCGAGATATTCTGGCTATGGCGATTTCCCGTGCCGAGCGTGGTGAAGAGTTGATAACAATTGGTATTCGACCAACTCGTCCCGAAACCGGCTATGGTTATATTCAGTTCAAAGGGAGTGCCCAATCTCACGGTATTCACAAAGTAAAGACCTTTGCTGAAAAACCAGATCGAAAAATGGCAGAACAATTTCTCCATTCCGGCGATTTTCTTTGGAATGCCGGCATTTTCATCGCTCGTGCAGACACCCTCCTGGAGGAGTTCCAGAAGTATCTTCCGGATTTCCATCACGACTTAATGGAGTACTCGAAATCTATCGGAACCCCTCATGAGATGCGTGCCCGGAAACAGTTGTATAATGCCACGAAATCGATCTCATTTGATTACGGAATAATGGAACATGCCGACAAAGTGCTGGTGATTCCAGCTGATATCGGTTGGTCAGATGTCGGGAACTGGAATGAGGTGAAACGGCAGCTTCCTGTTGACGATAATGGCAATTCGGTCTTTGGTGACGGCATGACAATCGCTTCCAGCAACTCTTTTGTTCATAGCCCGGAACATTTCACGGCAATCGTCGGATTGGAAAATGTCGTCGTGGTCCATACCCCCGATGCGACGTTAGTCTGCCATCTCGACCGAGTGCAGGAAGTGCGGGAAATCGTCGCAGCGCTAGATCGAGAGAAGCGGATAAACCTTCTGTAAGAGATTTGTTTCTACAGATAGACAAGTATTTGCTTTCGTAAACACATTAATAAATTTACTTTAACAAAGTAGGGTGATGTAGCTAACGTGATAAACATGATGTTAATCACTTGCATTTTGCATTTTGTTGTGACAAGTTGTGATGAGTAAATCACGCGAATACGATCGTTTACTCGAATTAGCACGAACCCGGTACCGGCGGGTACAACAGCAGCAAGGTGACTTTCACGGGGGAGTCTGGGTTAGCCCGGATGGTAAGCACTTGCTGATCAATCGCCTGTTGCCGCTTGATGACCGGATAGAGTTACTAAAAAAATTGTTGGAAAGCCCTTCCCCGTCACAAGACCGAACGGAGAACAACCATGAGATTTGAACTTTTACGTCATGTTCCGCTTTTCCGTGGACTGACAATGCAGGATTTGGAACGCATCGCCGAGCTGATGGTTCCGAAAAAATTTAAACGCAACAACCTTATTATCTTTGAAGACGATCTCGGTCAGAACCTATTCATTATCGACAAAGGTCGAGTGAAAGTTAGTGGAATCTCGAATGAAGGCGGCGAAGCGATTTTCGCGATTCTCGGTGAAGGGGATTTCTTCGGCGAACTATCCATTATCGATGGTTTAGCGCGCAGTGCAACAGTCACCTCAATAGAGGATGTCGAGCTGTGGGTATTGAATCGCAATACCTTCCTCGATTTGATCGATAAGTATCCTTCGATGGCAATTGAGTTACTCAAGGAACTTGCCGCACGAATTCGCAAATCCGATGCGCAGATAAAAAGCTTAACGTTGAAGGATGCGCGAGGCAGAGTAGCGAATACGTTAATTCGGATGGCGGAAGATATTGGTTCGATTCGAGATGGTCGGGTCGTAATTCAAAATCTTCCTTTGCAACGCGACGTTGCGAATTTGGCGGGCACCAGCCGCGAAACGATTTCCCGTTTACTCTCCAAGTTTGAAGAAGAAGGATTGATCAGGCGTTCTGGCTCGTCCCTCATCTTCAATGATTTTGAGGAATTCAAGCGCCGTCTTCGATAGTATTCACTGTACGTTGGACATTCTTGTCCAACGGACTGATGAAGCAGTTGTGCAAACACTCTTGTCTGTCGAGGTAGTGACAGGTTTCCAGACCTGTATCTTGGAGGTTGGACACTCCTGTCCGACACAATTACTATTTGAACTTGAGCGTATCTTGCTCGACAATCATAGGGGCGTATCGCGGTACGCCCCTCTCAATAAGTAAACTTCGCGAACTCGCCTGTTCGCATTTAGTAACACGAAAAGAGCTGTGAAAACTGTAGTTGATTTTATCCGGGACAATGACACTCGTTCCTTTGCCCGGCTTCTAACAAAATTAGAGAGCGGTGACGTCGAATTACGTGACCGTGTTAACCGTGAATACACCAGTTTAGGTCGTGCTGACCGAATAGGTATTACGGGTCCGCCTGGCGCTGGCAAATCTTCGCTGGTGACGATGATGGCGAAGCGTTACCGTGAATTGGGGAAAACAGTAGCGATTATTGCAGTCGATCCCTCATCGCCCTTTAGTGGTGGGGCATTGCTTGGTGACCGGATTCGGATGCAGATCTTAGGCGGTGACAGCGGAGTGTTTATCCGCAGTATGGCGTCGCGTGGCGCCAGCGGCGGACTTGCCCGCGGGGTCGATGAAGCAGCGGATTTATTTGATTTAGGTGGTTACGACGTAATTCTGTTAGAGACCGTCGGCGTCGGACAATCGGAGTTAGAAGTTGCCCGCGCTGCTGATACGACACTTGTTGTATTAGTTCCGCAATCCGGCGATTCAATTCAGGGAATGAAAGCCGGCTTGATGGAAATCGCCGACGTTTTCGTAATGAACAAATCCGATAGCGATGGCGCTGATCGTGCGACCCAGCAGCTTAGCAGCGCGATTTCGTTAAAGATGTGGGACGGTTGGACGCCGCCCGTCTTGAACACCATTGCGACGGAAAACAAAGGCATCGTCGAGTTAATTGAAAACATCGACACGCATCATCGTACGTTAGCGGAATCAGGCATGATGAAAACACGGCGGGATCGGCGGTTTGCTCGGCGATTACGCAGTTTGTTGACGGAACGCGTTGAGCGTGAACTATGGGGCGATGGGAGAGAAGCAATGTTGCTCGCCGGGATTGAAACTGGACGAGCGCCGAGTGAATTGGTCGAAGAGTTGTATCGCAGTTTTCGGGGGAGATAACGTGGCGACTTTGGAAAAGAAGGTAACGGAAGCGAATCGCATTAACGGCGGTGAAACGCCGGATGCGAAACCGCAGGGAATGTCGGAATCATATTTTGCCGCGCGCACCCAATGGCAGGCGAGTGCGAAGAAAATGAAGGATCGCGGTGGTTTCTACCGTACGGTTTCCTCGGAACCAATCTCGCTGTTAGGATTACCGGAAACCTATTCGAATCGCAATCTCGAAACGGACATCGGATTTCCCGGTCAATACCCGTATACTCGCGGTATTCATCCCAATATGTATCGCGGCAAGTTGTGGACGATGCGACAATTTGCCGGATTTGGCACGCCGGAAGAAACCAATGAGCGTTATCACTATCTCTTAAACAATGGACAAACCGGTCTCTCGGTCGCCTTCGATTTACCGACACTGATGGGACGCGATGGCGACGATAAGTGGGCGAAAGGGGAAGTCGGTAAGTGCGGCGTCGCGGTTAGTTCGTTGCGTGATATGGATGTCTTGATGCGCGGGATCGATCAAGGCGCGGTAACGACTTCCATGACAATAAACTCCCCCTCGTTCATTCTGTGGGCATTCTACATCGCCGCCGGTGAGAAAAAAGGAACCCCCCGCGCCAAGATGGGCGGTACGCTCCAAAACGATATTCTCAAAGAGTTCATCGCACAAAAAGAATTTATCTTTCCGGTACGGCCTTCGGTAAAATTGGTCGTTGATACGATTGAATTTGCCACGAAGGAAATGCCGCTCTGGAACAGCGTTTCGATTAGCGGCTATCACATTCGCGAAGCCGGCTCCACCGCCGCACAGGAACTCGCATTCACACTCGCCGATGGATTTGCTTACATCGAAGCGACGCTCGAGCGGGGACTCGATATTGACGATTTCGCACCGCGGCTTTCGCATTTCTTTAATAGCCATATCGACTTCTTCGAGGAAGTAGCGAAGTTCCGCGCGGCTCGGAGAATTTATGCACGGATCATGCGCGAGAAGTATGGCGCTAAGAAAGAGCGTTCGTGTATGCTCCGCTTCCATACTCAAACGGCAGGTTGCTCGTTGACGGCGCAGCAACCGGAGAATAACATCGTCCGCACTGCCTATGAAGCGCTTGCCGCAGTGTTTGGCGGTACCCAATCGCTCCATACCAATTCGATGGATGAAACGCTCGCGCTCCCTTCGGAAAAAGCGGTAAAAATCGCATTGCGCACCCAGCAAATCATCGCACAAGAGATTGGTGTCGCTCATACCATCGATCCGCTTGGCGGCAGTTGGTTCGTCGAGGAATTGACTGACAAAATCGAAGCCGAAGCGCTCGAGTATTTCCGGAAGATTGAAGAGATCGGCGGTAATAAAGGGTTCCTCCCGGGTGTGATTGCCGGTATCGATAACGGATTCTTCCAACGCGAAATTGCGAATGCGGCATATCTCCATCAACAGGAATTCGACCGGAAAGACCGCATCATTGTCGGCGTCAATGACTACATCGAGCAAGACGAGAAAGTCGAAATCCCGATTTTGCAAATCAGTGAAGGCGCTGAACAGCGTCAATGCGACATCCTGAAACAAATCCGTCGTGACCGTAACAATGTGCAGGCGGATGAGTGCATCGCCCGGCTGAAAGGCGCTTGCGAAGAAGGCAAGAACGTTATGCCATACGTCATCGACTGTGCCAATGCGATGGTCACGCTCGGTGAAATGGTCGAAGTGATGAAAACCGTATACGGCGAATACATCGAAACTTCCGTATTTTAGTATCTTGCATAAGCTGGAGGTTAGGCACTCTTGCCTGACGTGTCATTGCGAGAAGCGAAGCGACGAAGCAATCCCATTGGTAAGTCGGAGGTTGTTATGACACACACATTTCATGTCGTGGTCGAACGCGACCTCGAAACGAAAGTGCTGGTTGCGTCGGTGGTGGAGCTGCCGGGATGCTATACCCAAGCCCACGACCTAACCGAGTTGGAAAGCAACATCCGGGAAGCGATTGCGCTTTACCTCGATTCCGATGAAGAAACAGATATCGACTCGGAGTATGTTGCAACGTTAAGTGTTGAACTAACAAAATGACAAAACTTAGAGTTGTTCCTTTTCGAGTTCTAAAACGAGTACTTGAAAAAGAAGGATTCATTTGTACTTCCTCACGGGGAAGTCATTTTAAATTTGAAAGACCTGACGGTCATATTATTGTATTGCCGAATCATGGTTCAGAACCACTAGGAAGAGGTTTGATACGAGAAATTCTGAATCAAATCGGGATGGATGTCGAATCTTACAATAGGATTCTTGACAAGTTGTAGGGAAGTAACAATGGAACATAAAATCCGCATTTTAATTGCGAAGCCCGGTCTCGATGGTCATGACCGTGGTGCAAAAGTTATGGCGGCGGCTTGCCGCGACGCCGGGATGGAAGTCATCTATACCGGGTTACGACAAACCCCGGAAATGGTCGTTGAAGCGGCATTACAGGAAGACGTCGATATCGTTGCGTTATCGATTCTATCCGGCGCCCACATGACGCTCTTCCCGGCAGTCCTCGATCTGATGAAAGAGCGCGGTCTCGACGATGTGCTCTTGACTGGCGGCGGGATCATCCCGAAAGAGGATATGGCGACACTGGAAGCGAAAGGGGTCGGAAAACTCTTCGGACCCGGTACGTCTACCCAAGAATCCATCGAATATATGAAGTCGTGGGTCGCTAAACACCGCACCGCTGTTGTATAACCTTTTCGAAGGGGCTTGATTCATCAAGCACGCAGGTTCGATGAATCGACCCCCTACAGGGTAGCGTAATGATGGAGGGGAACCTTCGTTTGCGCTCTTGCCGAGGTTGGTTGTAGATTGCTTTACTTACGTCGAATGAACCGGGAGGGGCTCCCGGTTCCAAAACCACCATTTGTCAGAGGTTAGGGTATCACATGTCTGGTCACTCGAAGTGGGCAACCATTAAACGAAAGAAGGCGGCAATTGACGCGGAACGCGGTAAAGCGTTCACCCGCGTCATCCGTGAACTAACAATATCCGCACGGGAAGGCGGCAGCAATCCCGATGGCAACCCCCGGCTACGCCGCGCCGTCGAAGATGCGAAAGCCGTCAATATGCCCGCCGATAATATCACCCGTGCCATCAAGAAAGGCGCTGGAGAACTCGAAGGGGTTCATTACGAAGAAATTGTATACGAAGCATACGCCCCCGGCGGTACCGCCGTCTTAATCGAAACCTTGACCGATAATCGCAACCGCACCATCAGCGAAATCCGCCACATGATCTCAAAGCGAAACGGCAACCTCGCCGAAGCGAATTCCGTCGGTTGGATGTTCGAGCGCAAAGGGGTCATCACCATTGACGGTGAAGGGATTGACGAAGACAAATTGATGGAAGTTGCCATCGAAGCTGGCGCGGAAGATGTCGTGGGCGAAGAAGGAATGTTTGAAGTCTATACCGCTCCGCACGATCTCGAACCAGTTCTATCCGCCATCGAAAAAGCCGGAATTAAAATCGAAAGCGGCGAAGCACAACGCGTTGCCAAAAATAAAGTGAAAGTGGAAGGCAGCGATGCCCGTACGCTGATTGGTTTACTCGACGCATTAGATGAGCATGACGACGTCCAAAAAGTATGGACGAATGCCGATATCGTCGAAGAAGACGAGTAGTTTGGTTGTCGGGGCGTATGGCATACGCCCCTTTTTCTTTTACAAGTCTGGAGACCTGTCCCTACTCATTACGGGCGTATGGTATACGCCCCTTTCTTTTTTTACCAGATGTCGCGTTACCTTACTATATGGGATTACATAAAGCGCGCACTCCCCGCACCAAATCCGAATTCGCCGCCGTAGCCCTCCGAGCGGAACAAACGACGCTTGCGACCGGCGACCGGATCCTCGGTGTTGATCCCGGCACGGCGGTTACCGGATGGGGTTTATTAGAACTCACGCGAAAAGGGGTTATGTTCATCAATGCTGGAGTTATCCGAACGAAACCGAGTGATCCCCATGAGTCACGATTGCTACAACTCTCACAAGGCTTACAAACAGTAATCGCAGAGTATTCGCCAAATGTTGCCGCGGTCGAAGAGCCGTTTTTCGGGGAGAATGCTCGCTCGGCATTAATCCTCGGACAAGCCCGTGGAGCACTGTTG
The DNA here is from genome assembly GCA_030247525.1 of bacterium. Taxonomy (NCBI): domain Bacteria; species bacterium. The sequence goes on from JAOTSC010000092.1 coordinate 12,429, forward strand.
CTCACAATAGCTCAAGCCAATGTTCCGGTATTCTCCTATTCTCCGCGAGAAGTGAAACAATCCGCTACCGGCTCCGGCTCGGCAACCAAAGAACAAGTCTCCTTTATGATGGGTCGCATTCTAAACCTACCAGATACAACCCGAACTCCGAACCCCGAAACCCGAGCCCCTTTTCCGCTTGACGCTACTGATGCGCTTGCCATCGCATTTTGTCACTCCCTTCATAATCGTACCCACCCATAACGAAACTTGTTGGAACTTTTTCCCCGTTGCTACGTATCATCGTTACAACATCAGTAGTAAACCGAAGACATCGTAGAGGTGGAGATATGAAGATAGAAAACACGAACCAAAAAAACTTTCGCTGGATCGCAGCCGTCTCGTTGGTCGCGACCATCGCATTTCTTACCGGAGTACTGTTTACAGCGGGAAGGGGATGGGATCGTACGGCAACGGCGACGCCAGCGGCAAATCTAATCGTAAATGGCGAATCGCCGTTTGTTGCGATTGCGGAAAAGATCAAACCAGCCGTGGTGAATATACAAGTCGAAAAGAAAGGAGTGGATTCGGATGTAATGCGGTTCCACTCGTTTCGCGACTTTTTTTTCGATCCATTCAATCAAGAGGAAGAACAGGCACCGAACCCGAATGAGCGGCGGATGCGAACTCCCAAGCAGTCGAGCAGCGGCAGCGGTTTCATCGTCGGTACCGATGGTTTGATCCTAACCAATAACCACGTGGTCGAAGGCGCCGATAGAATAATGGTGAAGTTTGAAGAGGGGAAAGAGTTAACCGCAGAAATCGTCGGACGTGATCCCGATACCGACTTAGCTTTGATTAAAGTGAAAGAGACATTTTCTGACGCCGAGGTGATTAACTGGGGCGACAGTGAAAAACTGAAAGTGGGGGAGTGGGCGATTGCGGTGGGAAATCCCTTCGGTCTCGATTGGACGGTTACGGTTGGTGTGATAAGCGCGAAAGGGCGTTCCAACCTACCAATAGCCGGAGGTGGGCCCGCATTTCAGGATTTCATCCAGACCGATGCTTCTATCAATTTCGGAAATTCCGGTGGCCCGTTGTTAAACATCCACGGCGAAGTCATCGGCATTAACTCAGCGGTCAATACCCAGGGTCAAGGTATCGGCTTTGCGATTCCGTCGAATATGGCACAGCGGGTAATGGCGCAACTGCAGGCGAAAGGAAAAGTTACTCGT
>JAOTSC010000093.1 GCA_030247525.1 bacterium
AGAAATTCTATTCATTTTATGTATTGCGTATTTTTTTTTTGGGGAGGGAGCACCTCTTGTAATCTGAGAATTACCAATACTCAGAGGAGTTTGAAATGGCTTCGTATTTTCGCCCTTTACACTTCGTATCGCTGGTTCTTATTATAGTTGCAGCAATGAGTACCCAGGTATTCGCACAAACATACTCACTCTCCTTTTCTGGGGGAAGTGCATCGATTCCAAATTCCGGCGCTCCATTAGGGAGTGCTTCGCGGACTATTGAGTTTAAACTCAAAACTACTGGATCTGGCTGGAGTCTCGGTTATGGAACTCGGTCTGCGCATCAACACTTTTGTTTTTGGGATCAAAATCAAGGAACTTTTGGACTTAGCCGGTTTTACGACGATGCGATCACCGGTGTATCTGTTACCAACAATGTATGGCACCACATGGCGGCAACGCTAAGAAATGACACGCTGAGATGTTATCTAGATGGATTGCTAATCTACACTTATCCCGGTTTTACTGTTAATACTACTGGGAGTACACATACAATTAACTCCCCCTATGGAAATTCACAGCTAACTTTGTATTCCGATATTCGAGTTTGGAATTATGCTCGATCAGGTGATCAAATCAGAGCCAATATTAATACTGTGTTTTCATTACCAGAGACTGGTTTAGTAGGATATTGGAAGCTTAATGAAGGAACGGGATCTGTCATTTCCAATAGTGTTCCGGGTGGTTCTAGTGGAACTATTTCTGGAGGTACTTGGAGTACTGATGTCCCACCAGTGATCAGCTTGCAGTACCCAAATGGATTTGAGACATTCTGTATAGGTACTGAAGATTCTATTAAATGGACATCATCTGGTGTTATGGGTACCGTAAATGTTGAACTCAACAGAAACTATCCAATCGGAAACTGGGAGTCACTTTATTCAAATCTGACAAATTCTGGGTGTGTAAGTTGGACTCCAAGCGCACCTCCTTCATCAAATGTGAGGATACGGGTAATATCAAATGATAGTCTATTAATCGGAGATACCACAAATAGTAATTTATCAATTCTATCGAGTGTTGAATGGCCAATTTGTTCTCGGCTAACACGCTCTGAACTTAAGAGAATTGTGTCAACTTCTACAAATGATATTTGTGTCGTTGGTGATTCAGGTTCTATTCATCGTAGCACCAACAATGGGGTGTCTTGGTCGCAGCAAACAAGCAATGTGAATTTGCGCTTAAACAGTGTTTCATTCTATAGTTCCTCTAATGGCTGGATTGTGGGTAACTCTGGTACTATACTTTACTCATCTAACGGTGGTGGAAGTTGGAACATTCAAACTAGTGGTACTAATAGTCATTTCCTAGATATATTTGCAATGGATGCTAACAATGCATGGGCAATCGGTAATCAAGGAACGATACGTCGTGCCATGGCAGGAGGGTGGACGATACAAAATAGTGGTGTTACTAATTCACTTAATGGAATTTATTTTACAAGCAATTCCACCGGGTGGGTTGTTGGTTCATCCGGTACAGTTTTACAAACAGTGAATAGTGGTGCCAATTGGAGTAGACAGACAATTTATACTCAGTCTAATCTCAAAGCTGTTAGCTTCTCTGATCAGAATAATGGCTGGATTGTTGGTGATAGTGGATTAGTTTTGTACACACCAAACAGAGGCGCAAATTGGGTGTTTCAAACAAGTGGAGTAACTGCGAATTTGAATTGCATTTCCGTAGTTGACAGTAACACTTGTGTGATTGGCGGTGACCTTGGGGTAATTCTAAAAACAACTGATAGAGGGCTATCTTGGTTACGTCAATCTTGCGGAACATCTGGTAATATCAATTCAATTTCAATGATTAATCAGAATTCTGGGTTTGCTACGAGTAGTGGTGGGATTGTATTGAGATATTCCAATTCACTTTGGATAAAGGATGATACATATTCTGGCACTCCTCAACAATTTTTATTAAAACCCATTTATCCCAACCCATTCAACTCCTCTACAACGATTTCTTTTTCACTTCCGAAAACGAGTGACATCGAACTGAAACTATACGACTTAAACGGACGTGAAGTGAAATCTCTTGTATTAAACGAGAGACAGGCACCAGGTACATATCGCTTTACATTAGATGGAAAAGACTCCTCAACGGGAACGTACTTTGTTCGCATGCGAGCAGGTGAGTTCGTTCAAACGCAGAAGATCGTTTTACTGAAGTAATCTAAAGGTATTGAAGACATTATGTACCCCGAGGAAACCATTTCTCGGGGTTTTGCACACTTTTCCTCTTTTTCCGGTATGTAACAAGTAGGGGGAATCACTTTCAGGGCTCCTACGAGTCCGGTGGTTTCCGGTTTACTTGGTTACGTTCTGGAACTCTGATGCATTACTCTGTACATCCTGACGACATGTCTCCCACTGAGCGATTCGATGAGATCGCCTGCATTTTAGCCTCTGCATTCTCGCGTTTACGCTACCCGAATTCTCATCAACAATCAATCTCTGAACACCAATACCAAGAACCATGTAATCCAAGCGTAGCAAGCGATTCCGGGAAGATTGCTGCTGTGCAAAAAAAGATATCGCTCCCTGATGGACTTTGCTCGAAACATGGAGATTCTCGAACGTCAGCACATTTCTTTTGTCTCTGTTACTCAGCAGTTCAACACGACTCATTCGATGAGACGACTGACCCTCAACATGTTGCTCTCTTTCGCACAACTCGAGCGGGAGATTATTTCCGAGCGCACCCACGCTAAAATGAGTGCTGCCTGCAAAAAAGGAAAGTGGATTGGCGGCATTCCAGTGCTTGGTTACGATATCCATCCACAAAACCGAAAGCTGGTCGTCAATCCTGAGGAAGCGCTTCGAGTTCAGGAAGCCATAACTAAGATGGCTCAGTCAAATGCATGACCGCTACATTTTCATCTGATTAAGATGCAAGAGAGGATTCTCATTTCAGTTCCTTCCGTCGTTTCGGGGAGTCGATGTTTGTGTTTTCCTGTCGATTGAGCTTCGCCTTTTGTTCTATTGGAAACTGATTTCTTGATTGTTCTGTAATCCCATCGGCCGAAGAACTCCCGCCGTTTATTGCAGTGACCTGGTAATACTTGTTTCCCGTTACCCCGAAATCAACATAACTCGTCTCAGTTGCCGGTACCGTCGCAATTAGTGTACCACTTGCCGGTGGAATGAAGTACCCAATTGAATCGCTGCGATAGATTCGGTAACCGGTAATTGTTCCTGTCCCTGCCTGCCAATTTAGTGTTGCGTTGTTACTTGAATAGGTGATATGTAGTTGTTCCGGGGCTGATGGAGGTGTCGATGAAACCGTGCTGAAGCTCCACACCGGTCCGGCGAAAGTATTGCTGCTGTCGGTTGCAACAATCTGCCAATAGTACGTGGTGTCTTGATTGAGCGCAGCGATTGGTGTATACGACAATCCCGGTTGATTACTCGACACAATCGTTGTGGGTGGATTGGTCAACCCAAGAAGCACATTGTAACCGGTCGCACCGGAAACCCCCAACCAGTTTATAGTTGGTCGCAACGTTTCGACGATGCTGCCATTTGCCGGTGAAAGATTGTCCGGAACGCCAATCATGGGATAGTTCGCATTCCAGTTTGTATTTGTCAATTGTAACGCTGATCCGGTTCGCAACTCGCTAAATGCGGTATTACCATTGTTCTCATTGAACCGCCAGTAACCGACCAATCCCGCTTCATTACCCGCCGGGAGCGAGCGCCGATCGGAAGCAATAAGATTGGCGGCACGGGTATAGCTCCAAATTCGGAACTCATCAATTGCTCCAGTAAATGAGGAACCGGGGTTCCCGGAACTACCGATGTGAAGTGTACTCCCATGAGACATCACAGCAAACGACGACACCAGTAGCAAATCATCGAGGTAGATTTTCAGGTCTGTTCCTTGTTGTGTTACTGCTACGAAATGCCACCGGTTGTCGGCAACATTAACCGTACTGAATGAAAAACCAGTGTTTGCTCCGACGCAACTCATGATTCCATTATTGATGAGCAAATTCATGTCCCCTGATCCCATACCGGAACTCAAACCGTAACTCATCAGGTAATCCGTAGAAGCGGCAACATAGTTTGTCTTAAACCAGAACTCAATCGTGTAGTTGAAAGTATAGGCTGGAAGCGGACTAGCCACGAAAGCATCGCTGCCGTTCGTCCGGCTGAATGAGAGGGAAGACCGGTTCGGAGCATTGGGATCGATTATCGCGAAATTGTTATCAGATAGCCATTGCGCCGAGGTATCGGCAAGATGATAAAACCGAATACGAGCTTGATTCGATGCCGTACCGGAAACAAGCCAAGGCAAGGCTCCCGTGTTGGGAACCGATGCAAACAATGTTTCCCACGCGTCAATTGGATAGTTTCGGTTCAATTGGACACAAAGCAATGCCGTGGTATCCCCGACAGTCCATCGTAAAGTATCGGTCGTACCAATTCGGAACGATTCCCCACCGTTCGGACGAAGCATAACTTCGGATGTTGTCATAAAAGTACGGATGAATCCGGTAGTACTAAGTCCCGAAGAATTACGGGCAACTACACACCAGTAATATCGAGTGCCGATTGCTAACGTCGTTCCCGGAGTGAACGTTGTGTCGGAGATGGCAGTACCCACCCGAACCGATGCATTCAAACCAGTGACGTCACCCATGTTCTGCGAGAGGTAAATATCGACAAAGTCCGTTTGGTCGCCGGTGCGCCATCGTAGTATTGGATTTACCGGTACTCTTGTTGCACTATCCGCTGGTGAAATCATTAGCGCAGCATCGGGATAAAGTTGTGAAGTGTATGTCCAAATATACCCAGCCGTGTAGCAACCTCTTACCTGTGGATTTACCTGCCAGTAATAGCGGCGCCCTGCCGTTAACGCTTCCGGTAGCGTATACACTGTATCCGAGGTTGTTGCCGAGTAAGTTAAACGCGGCGGTACGATGGTATCGATCCTGATTTGATAATTGTTGATTCCCGGTACCGAAGTCCAACAGAAAGTTCGATTGCTTGCTGGTATCCCGATTCCCGAGTCGACCGGGCTCACGACCATTGGCAAGCCGTTTGCAGGAATGGTAGTATCCCAAGCAGTACTACTCAACTGCGCATTTGTTCCGGTTCGAAGTTCACTGGCACACGTACTACCGGAACCCTCGTTGAATCGCCAGTATCCGACTAAATTGGATTCATATCCGGTCGATGTCGTCCTCATATCAACACGGATTTCGGTATCGTTTTTTGCGACATTCCAAATCCGGAATTCATCAATATTACCGCCCGTAAAACTATATCCTGCAGCTTGAGCGGAACCGAGGTTAATTGTATTGGTGTATGGGTTGGAACTCGTGAGCATGCTGACTAATCTGCCATCCAAGTACACACGGTAGTTGTTCGACGAGTAGGAGGCAGCGATAAAATGCCAGACGTTGTCACTGATTTGGATGCCGGTATGTCCATAAGCAACTCCTTGCACAATGGACGACAAACAACCGTTCTGTACGAAGATGCCAGCGTTTTGAGTATTGCCCCCAGAATAAAGTAGATATTGAATATCTGAACTAATCGTCGAAGTTTTCACCCAGAATTCCATCGTGAAGGGTGAAACCGGAACACTCGGAAGTGGATTCGTTATGAATATCTGACTCGTCAAATCACTGGAAACTGAGGTGGTGTTAGCCCCACCCGGTGTAACGATACTAAAATTGCTTTCCGAAGTATCGCAGAAAGTAGTGTCGCTTACTTGAAATATTCGAATTCGACTGTTGTAAGAAGAACCCGTTCCCGTAACCAGCCAATTCACCGAACCGGTATTCGGTTGCGAGGCAAACAATGTACTCCAGCCCTCCGACGGGTAGTTGCGGTTCAATTGAATACACACATTACCGGTAAAGGTAATTGGGTGCCAGAGAATTGAATCGGTTTCACCAATTCGGTATACCAAGTTGCTGTTGGGTCGAATCAGCGAACTCGGAGCAACGGTAAACGACCAAACCGGTCCCAGTGTCGTTTCGTTTGTTACCGAGTTACGGGCAACAACGCGCCAATAGTAAGTTATACCACTTTGTAAAACCGACGCAGGTGTATAATTCGAATCATTCGACGCGGTAACCACTCTGACTGAATCCGCAAGATTGGCGACGGCGGCGGACGACGGCGACAAATACACATCAACATTACTGGTGTTGGCACCGGTTCGCCATTGTAACTGTGTGTTCCGACGCTGGTTGGTCGATTGATTCGGTGGGGTGATGTAAATCGCTGTGTCTGGTATTGCCGATCCGGAAACCTGGATGTTGTCGATGTAAAGTGTTGTTCCCCCGCTATAGGCATCGGTAGTCCGCAGCGCGATCTGAAATGCATCCCTGTTATAAACACTAATCGGGACACTAAACGCTGCATGTAGCCATCCGTAACCGGGCGTCAGTAGCGTAGGGGAAGTATTGCTTGCAAGGCGCAGCAGGAGATGTTCGTCGGCGGCAAATCCGTTCCGGATTAACACAGCCAACGTGTCGTAATTGTTCGCGTGGCTGTAATTATATGAATAATCGAACTCGATTTTTATCGTTTGGAAACTTGATGCCGACAAGATTGGCGTCCAGAGGTAATTATGTTGTCCTAAATACACGGGTAAGTTGCCAAGGATAATCGCAGCAGTGGGATGGTCGACGATGAAATCGTCACGGCGCCATGTCGAACCGTGGCTTCCGGGTACTACTGTGAATTCATGCGGGGGGAAAGTCGTACTCCAAAAATCTTCGAGAATTGGGATTGGACGGGAAATCTGGAATCGTCGCACCGGACTAGCGGTCGTTGTGTTTGTCCCGGCATTTCTCGCAACGACTCGCCAATAGTAAATGACGCCCGTAGACAAAGGGGCAGGTGGAATGTAAACGGTATCGGTGGTCGAGCTTAATACTCGTGCTGTTGGTGCGAGATTGGAAACAGTAGAGTCATTCGTTGAGAGATATAGATCGAAATTATCGGCATTTACGCCCCCTCGCCATTGCAATGTTTGTGTCGTAGGAACATTGATAGCAGAATCCACTGGTGCCAAACACACTGGTATACTGGGAAAGAGGGGTTGAAAGAGATGGACGTTGTCGAGATTTAGATCTGCCGATAAGATCTGGCCTGAAAACAAGATATGGAGCGATGGCTGGTTTAATGCTTCGACGGGTAATGATACTCGGACTGTTTCCCATTGCCCGTTGGTAAAAATAGTTCCATCTTGCCAACGGCATAAAGGAACAGAACTTGTCCCAACATAGTATACAAAAAAGTAATCACGGACATCGCGCGAGCTAGTATTTATATCAAAAGATAGAGTCAGACCGGTCATACCAACGGTAGAGATGTTCGATGTTGTTAAAGTCGTTGTACCATGAAACAAAGCGGAACCGAAATCGCCATTACCCACAGTATCACGAGTGCAGCTTGAATTAAATTCGCTTGTACTTGACCACCCGGCGGGAGGAAATTGCAATCCGGTGAACGATTCATTTAATTCAGAAAGGTTCGTGTTAAATCGCCAAACCGGACTTGAACAGGTATCGCCATCGGCATTTGTCGATATGATTCGCCAGAAGTATATCGAATTGATCGCTAAGCCGCCCGGTGGAACAAACGAAGTAGCAGTGGAATGGGTTAATACGCATGCTGCCATCGTAAACCCATAGACACTGGTTTCGTTGGTAGATAGATACAGATCGGAATACAGATTCGCACCACCATTCTGCCATATCAATGTATCGTTGAGCGGAACCGCCGGTTGGTTGTTTAATGGAAAAACATTGGTAGCAGGAACCGGAGGACTGCTCTTCGTTCGGAAAGTATAGACCGGTCCCACGGTAATTTCGTTCGTCGCGGTATAGCGCGTAACAACTCGCCAATAATAATCGGTATAATACCGGGTGCTATCGGGAAAATGATAGGATGTGGTCGTAGTCGCCGAGAGCACGCGAGCGCTGGAATTCATTGAATTAACTGCGGTTTGGTTGGAAGAAAAATAAACATCAGCATTGGTCGTCCGAATACCGTATGACCAAACGATTGCGGTATCAACCGGGATTCCTGGGAAAGCGTTTAACGGATAGATATAATTTGCCGTTGCTGGTGCTTGGCTTTCGGTCGTGAATCGCCATATTGGGCTCCACACCATTTGACCGTTCCAGCACCGAGTTGCGACTACCCAAAAATAAACCTTCCCCCAGGCAAGATCACCCGGTGGATCATAAGTAGTATCCGTAGTTGCCGATAAAACTCTGACACCGATATTATGTGTTGAGATCGAATCCAAACTACCCGAAAAGTAGACATCGCAATTGACCGTATTTGCGCCAGTACGCCACTGAATCGCTGAGTTTCGCAAGACACCGGTTGCCAAATCAGCCGGTGACACAAAGATTGCGGTATCCGGTAAAATGAGCGGACATTGGAACGACCAGACAGGGCTTGGTACAGTCTCTCCGGTAACAACATTGCGCGTGACCACCCGCCAGTAATACCACACCAATGGATCAAGTGAATCAGCCCCAGTGTAAATTGTATCCGTTGTCGCCGAAAGTATTCTACTACCAGGGTTCATTCCAGTAACATAGGATTGAATTGCGGAGAAATAGACATCGGCATTGCTGGTATTGGCGCCATATCGCCAGCGAATTCTTAGTGCCCGATTCAGACGAGTACCACCATCTGGTGGATTAACTAAAATTGCAGTATCGGGTATCGTTACTTGAGTAGTGAATGACCAGATTGGACCATTCACTGTCTCACCGGTTAAACTATTCCGAGCAACTATCCGCCAATGATAAGTTGCATTACCTGAGAGTATCGAAGTAGGAGTATAGAAAGTATCAGTGACAGCATTTGCCACCCGTGCGGCGATATTAAGATTTGATACATTCGTCTGTGAAGTTGATAAATATACATCGACATTATTTGTATTCGTCCCATTCCGCCATCGCAACGGAGTCGTGACCGCGAGATTCGTCGTTCCATTTGCCGGTGAGACCATTACTACCGTATCGGGAATCGTTACCTGTGTCGTAAATGACCAAATCGCACTGGGAGTTGTTTCTCCCGAAGTGGTGTTTCTAGCAACGACTCGCCAAAAATACAGCGAATTACCTGCCAGCAACGTCGGGGGAGTACACATCGTATCCTGTATTGCGCTCACGATACGTGCTGAAGCATTCAACGAAGACACATCCGTTTGAGTCGTCGAACAATAAACGTCAACATTGGAAGTATTGTTACCCACTTGCCACCGCAAGCTGGTATTCACAGCAACGTTCGTCGCACCATTGATTGGCGTAAGCAAAACAACCGTATCGGGAAGAGTAGCGGCTCGGGTTGTAAACGTCCATACCGGACCAACAGTCGTGTCCCCGGTTACGGAATTTCGTGTTTTTATCCGCCAAAAGTATTGAGTGTTGTAGGCAAAACTGTTTGTTGTTCGAGAAGTCGCGGTCGTCGCATACATCACTCGTGCGCTTGTATTCAGTGAGTTTACCAGAGGAAGATTGTTGGAAAGATATACATCGGCATTGTTCGTGTTCGCACCATATTGCCAGTACATCGGGACATTGATACTTTGATCGACTGCTCCATTTACCGGGCTTACCAATATTGCAGTATCAGGAGCTGTAACAATGGTATGAAATGACCATACTGGACTGGACGTTGTATCGTTTGTTTGCTCGTTTCTCGCGACCAATCTCCAATAATACTGACTATCACCCTGCAGATGGACAGGAGGAGTATACACGGTATCATAAACGGCAGATAATACTCTAACAGCAGAATTAAGAGAGTTCACATTAGTCAGGTTCGTGGAGAAATACAAATCGAAGTTGCCTGTGCGCATTCCTGTAAGCCATCGTAAAGTCGGAGTAGTGGAGATATCTGAACTTCCATCACTGGGGTATGAAAGAACCGGTGTCCACGGTGCAGTCATTTCATCGGCACCAATATCAGTCGCTAATGCATTTCTCGTGGTTCCCTCGATGTCGACCGATGTATAACCTGTACCCCTGCCGCGACCCGGTGAATTCAGTGTTTCATGCAGATCGATATTAATGCTGTCGCTTACCAGTAATGGATTGGTCGAAAGTGAATTGGCATCTTGTCCGGTTGCGGTTTGCCATGATGACAAAGTCACATAGTCAGAACCGTCATAAAATCCAATGGCACCATTACTGGAGTATGGGAAGTAGAATAAGTTATTTGAGGTAACAAAAGTACCAACGGTTTCCAGATCGATACAGTAGTGTTTCGCAAAACCCGTCTGGGAAGTCGTACGATTAAAAAGAATATTATTCTGGAGAGTTACGTTTCCAGTGGTTGCAATTTGTACCGCAGCAGAGGAAGTAAGAGCTGGATTGCTTTGTTGGGCTTGGTTGATGAGAGCGGTGTTATTGTAAATTGAGTAATCTGCGGCATTGGCGGCAAAGATACACGCCTCTCTTACAGTACTTTCCGTGGCTGTTGCTGTACCATTATCCTTCATACCCCAGATGAAATTGTTGTAGATACTTATCGAAGAACCAGCATCAGCGATTGAGTAAATGCCATAGATATTTCCGACTCCTGACGGACCGGTATTGTTCCGGCGGATGTTGAAAATCCTGTTATTGTAAATGGAAGCGTTCGAAATTACTGAACTAAGCATTATTCCAGCAGCGGTTTGACTGCCGGTTATCGTAATTTTATTGATATCGATGTCATGGATACTAAGGTTTGTCTGATTGGCTGCATATATTCCGTAAGCTTCTGTACTGGATTGAATATCATCAGTCGAACCACTACCAATGACGAAGCGATTCGTATCCGAAAGACTCGATGTCAAACTACCAATTTCATTACCGGTACCCCGGAAATTACTGCTTTGAATCCATACTCCGATTTGACTGTCCGTGATTTTTAGATTCAGTAAGTGAATATTGTTGCAAGCTCCGGCACTCGAAGTAGCTGACGTCGAGAGGATGGCTACTCCTTTGCTGCCGGGGTGATTGCGATTGAGTGAGATAGTCGCATTCTTAATGTTATTGGAACTCGCACCATCAGTTGCCGAAGATGCAACGACAAGATATCCGTAATCTCGACCGAAGTGCTGGTACTCGTGTCGTTTACACTCACACCATCGAAAGTCACAAAGTCACAGCCATTCAGTTTGATTAACGAGGTCTGGGTAGAGGATTGGACAGTTACTGTACCAGATTCTTTTCGGAAAGTAATGGGGTTGGAGGAAGAAGCACCAGCTATCGATGAAATTTCGACATACTCAGGATAAACACCGCTACGAATATTAAAAGTCACACCACCTGTTCCCACTCCATTCGCACTAAGATCGCTGATTGCTGCAGCAAAGGTTGTGTAATTGGGGCTGGTGCCACCGATGGTCCTTGAACCAGTCAATGGAGTCGCAAAAGAATGATGAGCTACCAGGATTAACAATACTGCGGTTAATAATTTTAACCGATTCATATTCACTCCTGTTATCAGTAGTTGTGAAAGATCAAAAAGGAATAGTCAGGGCGAGACAGGTCTCCCATTCCCTGATTCTATTCCAAACGTCGTAAGTCTACCTTAAAACTATCTTCAATGTACCAAGCAGAATAATACAAATCAAAATCAAATTGCCTTTTCAGAAATGCCTTAACTAAGTGATTGGGTCGAATATGTGATTGGAAATCACTCCCCGGTTTCATTCCATTCTCGATGTAGCTTTTCTCCTAACCCTGAAACGGCAGTTTTGCCGAGATTGACGATGCGATTAGCTGTGCATCAGTTCACGCGGAACAGAAGCGGTTCTACTCGATCAAAATGCTGTTATTAGGCGTTCCTGTTGCGCAGGTAATCAAGAATCTTTCGGTCTCTTTGCGTTCCCTGCTACGTTGGATTTCCAACTGGAATCGCGATGGTATCAATCGTCTGAAAACCAAAGCTCTGCCCTCTGGTGCACCTCCGAAAGCTCTGGATGTTTTGCGCCGTTGGTTTGCGATATCCTCTGCCGTCCCGAAGAGTATGGCGAGACACACTGGACGATTATCAAACTACCCGGCATCCTGCACGAACAAATCCAGTTGGAATGCGGCTATTCGACGTTAACCCGACTCTTCCGCAAACAGGGTTTTGTGCGGAAAGCCACCCAACCAACCCTATCAGCAGAATGAAGCTGCCTGCCAAGTCTTTCGGAAAGCGATTCTGCGGAAACTGTCTGATCCCGAACTGACGGTCTGGTTCGGCGACGAAACGGGCATCTCAGCCGACCACCGACCCCGCAAACGATGGGTGCATAAGGGGAAACGGATAACGATTCTAACCAACGGAAGCCATCGGCAGGAAAATAGAATCGGTGCCGTTCAGCCACAATCGGGGCGGTTGATCGCATTGCAGGTACCGGAAGTCGACAGCGATGTGTTTCTGGTCTTTCTCGACGAGCTCGCGAACGAGATAAAAGGCGAAAACACATTACTGGTGCTGGATATCGCATGATGGCATAGGTGAACACGCTGAAATGGCACCACAACATATCGATGTATCTGCCAACCTACTCACCCGACCTGAATCCAATAGAGCGGCTCTGGCTCTATCTCACAAAACACTACTTCAACAATCGGCACACCCAAAAGTACACCATACAGTGAGACTGGGTAGCTTGGGCGTTCGATCAGTTGTGGAAAATACCTAAACGATCCATTCCGTTACAAAAAGAGTGAAGAGAAGACCACAAATAGGTAACAATACATAGCAAGGGTATACATACACTTGGACTCGCTATTTCGAAACGGTTACCTTCTGATGCGGGAACAACCATCCGGGTTGCTCGACCATGTCATTGCGAGAAAGCGCTTAGCGCGACGAAGCAATCTCATTCCGTTGGGACAGGAACTTCAGCCCACTGTCTGATTGCTGATTCGCTATTGATGAAAATTTGCGGAAGTGAGATTGAGATGATAAGAGAAAAAGGACGGACGTAACGAATGAGCCCAAAAACTATTTCAGTAAGTGGAGAAGCAAGCGATACCGATTACACTTATAGTGTAATTTTCGAGAATGCATTAGAAGGTATCGCGATCACAGATTCAACTAATATGTTTATCGACGTTAATCCGTCGTGTTGTAAAATGCTTGGTTATGATCGCACTGAGTTACTTCAGTTATCGATTTTCGACGTGTTTGTTAAAGACGAAATTGAGTCGATGAAACATGTTTTCGATGAGTTACTATCAACGAAATTGGATTTTGTGGAAAAGAAGATACTTCGAAAAGATGGATTGTCAAAACATGTCGAGTTAAACGTAAAAAAGTTACCAGACGGACGATTCCTATATTTTATTTTCGAAATGTCGGTGAGCAAAATTCACAAAGAAAAACATCAGCTTACCGAGCAAGAAATTCAAAACATCATCTGTAATTTTCCATTCGGTTCGCACCATTATGAATTGCAAGCTGGAAACCGACTTGTTTTCATGGGGGCAAACCCCGCCGCTGACGAAATATTGGG
>JAOTSC010000094.1 GCA_030247525.1 bacterium
GTGTAACGGCTCGACCGAGTAACCCTAAGTATTTAAACATTGGCTCCAATGATTTCCGACATCCTTACTGGCATAACCTTGACCACCCCACTGCATTTGAGGGATTTGCCCGTAACCAACGCGACAATATCGATATCGCTCACGATTTAATGTCGGGGAAACCGATTCCAGTCGCAGACAATTCCCTTTCAATCGCATATTGTTCCCATGTAATTGAACACTTACCCGATGAACATGTCGCGTTTCTGTTTGCCGAGGTGTTCAGAATTCTTGCGCCGGGCGGACATTTCCGGATTGTTGCGCCGGATATGCATGTCTACTATGAGGCGTACCAACGGGGTGATAAGTACTATCTACTCGATACTTTTAAGTTTCACAACGCATCTACAGTCGAACAAAGTCTTCTTGAAAAGTTTGCAACTTCTTTAACACTGAATCACCCCGATAACCGTGGTAAAAAGTTCACAGACCAAGCAATCGCTGAAATCTTCCGAACGATGTCCGAGGAGGAGGCTTACGAGTATTTTTGTAAGCAGGTATCGATGGCGGTGCAATACGATTATCCAGCAGATCACATCAATTGGTTTACCGTTCCAAAACTATTGCGGATGCTGTCAGTTGCCGGTTTTACGGATATTTGGGAGTCTCGTCTAGGTCAATCGCATTGTCCAGAATTGCGCGAGACCCATCTCTTCGATCCGTATCCCTTTGAGTCGTTGTTTGTCGAATGCAGGAAGTAAAAAGTTTGTGGTCGCCGTGATATTCCATGGCAGCATGCAAAGCGGTAGTCAACTGTTCACTTGAACGCCAAATCCTGGAACAAGCTACGGCACTACTTTGAACGGATAAGCATTTGTAGTACAACAAAGCGAATCGCTCGCACAGTAAGAGAATCCTCTACGTTCGTTACGATGAGTAGTTGTTGTTATTGATCTATGGATAGTTTATCTGAGTCAACCCGGCTGCCAATTACTTGTTGTAGAAATAGGTTTTGATACCCATAGTGTGTTGACATAGAAGATACATTTTGGAAGAAGAAATACTCGGACTCTTGTTTCGGTTGCCAGAGGGTTTGCTTCTTTAAGTCGGCGTTGATAACGATGCCCATCGAATCGATATCTCCGATCCGTGGAGAAGTAGATTCCAGCGCAGGTTTAGTTTTATCCTTGACTGCATCAAATACCCGGAATAACAATACTCCACAGTTAGCAGAAATCGATTCGGTAATCATCTGTAAGGCGTTTTCTGCTAATCGGTTTTCACAATCTACAAACATGATCCATCCCGATTCGACTATACTCATTCCAAAATTCCGCAACGACGCAACCGATGTCTTTCCTGTTTTCTGTTCAATGACCTTGATTTCCAACCAATCCGGTACTAACGGTAAATCGTTTATATCTGTGCCGTGAGGACAAACGACGAGAAGTATTACCCGCCAACCGCACAGTTGCTGTTTGATAATACTCGCGACTCCGGATTGTAAATTTGCTCGGTCCGCCGAATTGCCGGTAAACGGAGTGATTATATAAAGCGTTTTATCGACGATTCGAGCAGTCCGCTTCAGGATTGAGTGGAATCGCCATCGATAATATGTTCGCAATCGCTTACTGAATCTTTGAGACAACATGATGAAACCTACGTGTGAGTTCCGATGACGTCTTCATAGTGAACAATTCTATAGCCGAGGTGTTCTGCAATGCTAACGATATTCTGAATGTATAAGAAGTCATGGTGATAGAGTGCTTGCCATTCCGCCAAATTGGCGATCTGAGACTGAATGACATAACACAACGAATCGATATCGCCATACTTGGGAATCGTATTCATATCTGCGGGAACATTGCAGTTCAGTTCAGCATGCCATACGCAAAAAAACAAAACACCAATATCTTCCTGCAATCGTGATTCGATGATTGAACAACAATCATCGGTTATTGTGTTGTCGTCGTCCAAAAAGAGAACCCAACCGGAGTCCGATCGGCTGATACCGACATTACGCTGATGGGCTCCGTAAACCGCAGTTCGTTCGGTGGCAACGATTTCATACTGATACCAAGCCGGAAGAGGAGGCAAAGGCAGATTTTCCGGCGCTTCTCCGTCGAAAATGATATGGTGCTTAACTTGCAAACCGTGCGGTTTTTGCGCGAGTACGCTATCGATCGCCCGATGCAAAATATGGCTTCGGTGTTGGTATGTATGAGAAGGGGTGACGATATGTAATGTTTTATTCATCATGTCGGTACCTTCCAACAAACGATATTCGGGTGTGGTATCAATCGTTTTATGGTGGGGGGATTCGCATTTCGTTTAGTAGTGAATTCCGATGATGTCATCGTTGACAACAGTACGGAATCCAAAGTACTCACCTATCCCAATGATATTCTGAATATACAAATAGTCGTGATGGTACTTGTGCTGCCACTCGGCATAATGTGCGATATCGGCGTTTACAACGAAAGAGAGTGAATCGATATCAACGAATTTAGGAACAGCGGTTAAATCTTCCGGGACATATTTCTTCAATTCTTCATGCCAAACTCGAAAGACCAATACGCCTATCCCGGCATGGATGTATTGTTCGATGATCTTGCAACAGTTGGGATCGATTACGTTGTCATCGTCAAAAAAAAGAATCCAACCTGTTTTCACTTTTTCTAATCCAACATTGCGTTGATGCGCGCCATACATTGCTGTACGCGGAGTAGAAATGATTTCATAACTGTACCAAGCGGGCAAATCGGTGAACAGAATCTTGTTCGGGGCATCTCCATCGAAAACAATATGATGATGTACTTTTAGTCCGTGGGGAGTTTGGGCAAGAATGCTGTCGATTGCCCGATGCAACAATTGACTTCGCGATTCGTAGGAGTGAGATGGGGTTATGATATGTAAGTCTTTACTGACCAAATTAAACGCTCGTTTCACTTTCACTGGAATCAACCAGCGATAGTACGCACGATACTTTGCGCTGCGAATGCTGTTCCAAGGCACTTCCCATAGTACTTTCCACTTCATAACACCACAGTTTCGCTTAACTTAGTGCTGCATTTGCTTGCAATGCCGCTTCGATTTGGTGGGCGGCTTCCAATGCCCGTAAACCTTGAGCGCCGCTCACGGCAATCGGTGCTTCACCGCGAATCGCTTTAACGAAGGAAGCTAACTCCAAGCCAATTGCATTCGCTTCCGGCGCTTCCGGCTGCAATCGCGCAATGGTCTTCGTTTCACCACTGACCAATTGGATCGGCATCAGGGGGAATCCCGCGAATTCGGGATGATCCTCCTTCAAATACACGATCTCCGCTTGTCCCGATTGAAAATCAAGCGAAACATAACTACTGTTCTGGAACATGCGCAGTTTGCGCATCGGGTGGAGCGACAACCGGGACGCCGTTACATTGGCAACCTGTCCCTTGGAAAACTGGATCCGCGCATTCACAATGTCGGGCGACGGGGAAACCACCGCGACACCACTGGCAGAAATCGAAACCACCGGATCGTCGATCAGATGGAGAATCACATCCAGATCGTGAATCATCAAATCGAAAACAACCGAAACATCGACGCCGCGCGGCTTATACTGCGCCAAGCGATGCGACTCGATGAACATCGGTTTTAACGTAATACCATCCAACGCGCGTACTGCGGGATTAAAACGTTCGACATGTCCCACCTGCAACACCAAGCCAGAAGCATCGGCTTGCGCCACCATCCGCTTTCCGGCTTCGACTGAATGTGCCAACGGTTTCTCGACGAAGACATGTTTCCCGGCTGCTAAGGCGGTAAGCGTCAACGCCTCGTGAGCGCTAGTGGTCGCTACGATATCGATCGCGTCACAATCCTGCAACAATGCTTCATAACTATCGTAAACGGGAACATTCCACAATTTTGCCTTGGCGGCGGCGGCTTCTGGATTTACATCGTACACGCCGACAAATATCGCTTGGGGAGTTGTGCAAAGTAAATTGCCGTGAAAGGTTCCAAGATGCCCGGTACCGGCTAATCCGATCCTGACATTAGTCTTTTCGTTTGAAGCTGACATGGAAGTGTAGTCCAAGATTGAGGAATACGAGAAATGCAAACGCAGATATCGCAAACTCCCACCACTGAACTTTTGCGATATTCATGAAAATCATTAATCCCGTTGTAGTCATAAATGCGAAACTTATGAACGCCAGAGATAATGAGATGTTCCGCAATGCGCGATTGATGCGCATCGAACGGGTGCGGTCGTATGACGAAGGTCCGCGCATGATAGTATTTTTACTCTTTAGATTCAATGATAGCTTGCTCAATGTCATGCACTAATACTTGATAATCCTCAGTCCCGCACGCAATGCGGACGGTACCGGGAAGGATTCCAATTGCCGTGCGCTGTGTTTCTGTTAAGGCAGCATGCGACGTATTTGATGGCATACTAGCCAATGTTTCGGTGCCGCCCAGTGAGGTTGCAGCAACGATTGTCTTTAACCGGAACAAAAAGCGCATTGCTCGTTCGTCGCCACCAAGCAGGCGCAGGGAGAATACTCCGCTGCCACCCGCGAGCCATTCGGGAACCGTGTCCTGAATGCCGGGATAGCTGATTGTTTCGACTTCCGGGTGTTCAAGAAATTGTTTGGACAAAATCTCAGCATTCGCGGTTGCCGCAGCGATCCGTAACGGAAACGACTGGAGACCGCGATCCCACAAGTACGCTGAATTGGGATCGAGACAGCCGCCCAACCGGGTCATTTGTTTCCAAACTGGTGTTATCTTTTCGGTTGTACCGGCAACAACCCCAGCGATGACATCACTATGCCCATTCAAGTACTTTGAACCGGATTCGATTACAAAATCGGCACCTAACGATGACGGAATACAGTGATACGGTGTTGCGAAAGTATTATCGATAACCGTAACCGCTTCGACTGACTTTGCGATCTCGATGAGTTCCGGTACCGCAGCTGGTCGGGCTAACGGATTCGAAAGAGTTTCAAAGTAAAAGAGTGTTGGTCGTTTACCCGATTCCGCTGCGAGTTGCCATTCCAACGGATTGTGCGGAGTCAAGTACTCGATGGAAACACCAATTTTGCGGAGATCCTGTTCGAGTAACGCGTAGGTTACGCCGTACAACTCACTGCTTACAAACCAGCGTTCACCTGGTTGTGCGCAGGCAAACAAAACAGCACTGACCGCTGCCATGCCCGATGCAGTGACTACCGCATCCTCGGTCTGTTCTAATGCTGCTAACTTCCGCTCTACTGCTCGAACAGTTGGGTTGCCATAACGGCTATACAACCAGATATCTCTCCCGTGCCCGGAAGAATACTTCGACAGTGATTCTTCCGTAAAACGGTAGGTGGTAGAACGACGAATCGGCAACCCAATTCCACCTTCCGGGTCGTCCGCATAGGAACGAAGGCAAATTGCCGAGAGTTGGCTACGCCAGTAATTCCAGAATTGTTTAGAACTCATCGTAAAAAAACAAATTTAGTGTGTCCCTGCGTCGATTCCAATTTCCAATGTAAGAAGTATATCCCAGAAGACGCTTGGATTGGTTGTGGTTTCCAGACCCAAACGCCAAGCGTGCTCCCGGTCACTCGATCTCGTGTTACTTCACGTCCTGTCACATCGTAAATAGTAATATCCATTTCTTGATTTTGAGCAAGGTGATACGGAACATTGAGTTGATTGTTGCAGGGATTTGGGTAGGGAGAACCGATCCCAAATTGTCCTGGAGTTTCATGCTCACTAAACTCGCTGGATCGAGTAAAGTATATGGTATCGGTAAAACTTGACGCCTCCCATGAATGGTAGATCGTTCGGACACGGAATACCGCATCGCTTGCCCCTGGAAGAAATGGTTCACTGTAAGTGGTATCGAAAGTTAGTGGAACGTATTCTTCATGGTTTTTTTCTATCGAATACCCGCGAATCATCGTTCTTGCTTCTTGGTTTAGGTACGGAGGATTCCACGAAAAAAAGAGATCGTTGCCGTTCATCCCGTGTTCGGATAGCACAGGCGGCAGCCGTTTCACTGTAAAACCTAATACTCCCAACGTATCTCCCGGCATCAGAATCACCGGACGGCGGTTTGTTTCAAACAGCACCCCGGCAACCGAAAACGTATCAAGCCCTGCCGTTAGATGAGTCAAGTAAAATGTTACCGACGAATCAATTGCAATCCGTTGGTCTTGGCATTGAGCAAAAACCGAGTCGGTCGAATCGTGTCCGAAGAGAGCGAAAACTCCCCGAATTGCACTGTACGACGTTACCAAGTCGATGTCTTGGTAGGTTGGCGCATTCGCAGACACTATCGGTAACGTAACTGTGCGGGATTGATACTCCGGCGCAGAAATTTGCATCGTGATGGTACCCGGTTCCCGTAACATTCGAAAGCGTCCGGAACCTTGCATAACAATTCGTGGTAAATATCCCGTATCCCAATGACTCGAAAGCTCCCACGTCGCATTGCCGATTGGTTCACCAGTGGCATGATCACGGATCGTTCCGACGAATTGCCCGCCGGCTGCCCGGTCGAGTACAGCATTAATCCCCGCGCGATGAATCATACAGACATTCGCGATACTATCGGAGGGGGGATTATAGTTCGGACCGCGCCAAACTTCGACCGTTATTCCTGTTGTCCCGAAGGTCGAAATCGTGTGGTCGTTAAACTCTCCACCATGATAGTACAACTGTCCACCGAGGATGGATTGATAGCGGGTAATCGTATTACGGTAGAGATTGGCAACACTGCGAGTTACCGTACTATCGGGCGCTTCACGCGAGTTCCAGGAATACGGGCGAAGAATCAATTCGCCATAGGAGTGATAGCTGATACTGGTTACTGGTTGAATGACCCGGAGCAGCGAATCCAACGCATAATTCTCCGGTTCTGAGAGTGGGGCACTTCCATAATTCACAGCGGCATATCCCCAGTGAAACCGAAAATTCCGGTTTAAGTCAACGTTATGTGCATTATGGCGAATCCCATTGATGTAACCATCCGGATTAAAGACTGGGATCACATGCAATTCTACTTGTTGTAATCGCCGCTGCAGCGAAGTATCGGTGTTCACCCGGGAAAACAGCCAAGCGAGATATTCCATTACAACTTCGACGCCAATTGCTTCATTCCCATGCGTACCTCCCAGAAGTAGGATACTGGGAATGTCACGCTGAACCACAACACTGTCGGAGATGCGAAGACGCAACAGTGGAAAGTGGTTAACCGAGTAACCGATGGTATCAATGCGGGCGATGAGCGGGTACAGCTGTGCATAGTTTGTTAGTTCTGCTTGCACCAAGCTGAAAGTTCGGTACTCATTCACTTCATCGACCGTATCTACTGGTCCTGAGCCATACAGATCGAACGGAGAATCGGCAATTATACTGAGGGCGGGATATTCCCGGAGAGCTGCTTGTGCTGAAAATGGGTTGGGAAACTCAAGCAGTAGCGAATCGATGCGACTGCCACATACCGGTTCTCCACCTAACCTTATGAGAGCTTGGACGGCATCGCGATCCGCAGTAGGGTAGCGATATAGCGGTCCCGCCCAACAATATCGTTGAGAACCATAAAACAAGAGAAGTATAATAACGTATTGCAAAAGGAATTCCTGACACTTCTTAACACATAAAAACAAAATGTTACGCTGTTACTCACGGAGTTGAAATATCAGTTGAAAATGCAAATATTGTCACTGCTTCCTCAAAATGCAAGATTTTTTACTAACCTTTAAAGAAAAATCGCAATCAGGAACGGCTCTCTGGAAAAATAACGCCGATTTTTCTCTGAACAATGTATAACTGACCGAAAGTGCGATATGGTCTATTTGCATAATGTTCTGAATTTGTGTAAAATTTCACGTCAGACAACTGACAACCCTCTTGAAAACTTTCTGACTTGAATTTCCCCCAGGGAAGTAGGGTCGACGAACGGGAATACCCCCCCAATTCCCCGTCGGCCCTTTTCTCGTAGTAGATATTAGACTATTTTGGTCTTTTTTGTCCCCGCCAATCCAAACGTAAAAGCGGGTGTGCAGGAGAAAAAATGATACTATCCCGACAGGCGGATTACGGGATCCGGGTAATGATTGATGTTGCGCGGTTCGGTGGGAGCGAGCCGGTAACTACGCGCGATATTGCAGAACGGCAACAGATTCCCACCGCATTTTTACACAAAACAGTTACGCAACTATCCAAAGCGCAATTGTTGAGCGCGCGCCGTGGTGCTGGTGGTGGGCTGACACTGCAGCGTTCAGCAGATTTGATTTCGGTTTTGCACATAGTCGAGGCGATCGAGGGGCCGCTATCCCTTATGGATTGCACAATGAATGGAAATCCCTGCGAGCGTTCTGATCACTGTGCTGTCCACGATTTACTCGAAGAGACGACTCACGAGTTATCGGCACGACTCAATGCTACCAGTTTAGCAGAATTGCTCACGAAACAAATTGCTGCTGATGCGAAAGCAAAACGCCGTCGCAAATCAATAGTCCAAATCAATGCAAGATAATCATCCATGAAGAGCGCATATTTGGATTGGATCAGCGCAGCTCCGGTATTGCCGGAGGCGGCGCAAGCGATGGCTCACGCCGTGGAAAAGATTTACGGTAATGCTTCCTCACGTTTACATCCATGGGGAGTATCGGCACAACGAGAGCTCAATCGTGCCCGCGATGGGGTTGCTCGTTTAATTGGCGCATACGATCCGATAGAGTTAGTGTTTACCAGCTCTGCGACGGAAGCGAATAACCTCGCGATAAAGGGGATTGCCCGGATGAGCGAGCGCGGGAAACACATTGTTATCGGCGCCATCGATCACCCTTCGATCCGAATGGCAGCGGAGCGTTTGGCTTGGGACGGCTACACCATTTTGTATGCACCAGTAGATACAAACGGATTTATCCAACTTGACAAACTGCGCGAGTTGCTTTCCGATGAAACGGCGTTAGTTTCCGTACAACATGCTAACACTGAAATTGGAACACTACAGCCGGTGCGGGAAATCGCCGAACTTTGTCGTGCCAGAAACATTCCGTTTCACTGTGATGGTTGTGGTGTTGCAGGAATCCTTCCCGTGAATGTTGCAGAGTTAGGTGTATCGGCATATACCATCGGTAGTAATGCGTTTTGGGGACCACCCGGTGCAGGCGCGTTATGGTTCGACAAAAGTATTGAGCTGGAACCGTTGCTCGAAGGTGGCGCACAAGAACGGAAAATGCGAGCCGGCACGGAAAACATTCCCGCGATTATTGGGATGGGGGTAGCAGCAGAGATCGCTCAAAAAGAGTTATCAAACCGCTGTGAAGATTTAGCACGAAAACGCAACAAGTTGGAAAGTATTCTGCGAGAGGGATTTTCCCATTGCGATCCAACGTGTTTCGTTTCGTTAGGTGACAGAGCGAATCGATTGCCGCAACTGTGCAGTTTTCGCTTGGAGTGGGTCGAGGGCGAGGCGCTATTGCTTTCCTTGGGCGCTGACCATATTGCGTGTGTATCGGGCAGTGCGTGTGCTCGCCCGGAGCTTGGCGCAAGTTATGTATTGGAAGCGTTAGGTGTCCCGGAAGAGCAACGCAGTGGTGGGATAACGATGTCCGTTGGATGGTCGACCACTGAGCAAGAGATTGAGTATGCGGTGGAGCGAACCATCTATCACGGAAAGCGATTATTCGCCATGTCACCGATGATGAAATCCATCGATTAATATTTGAAGGTTAGGCACTCCTGCCTGACAAAAACTGGAGGTTAGGTAATCCTACCTGACATACGCATGAAGCAAACGACAACAATCCGTATCGGTGGAGAAGGTGGCGAGGGAGTTATTTCGGCGGGAGAAATCCTCACCCTCACATCGGCTCGATTCGGATGGCACATTTTTAGTTCTCGCACCTACCCGGCAGAGATCAAGGGCGGATTAGCGGTCTATCAATTCCGTATTAGCGAAGCTCAAGTCGGCTCGCAAGGCGATCAACTCGATATCGCGGTTTGCTTGACGGCAGAAGCATACGATGAGTGTCGAGCCGATGTTTCGCCGAATACATACATCGTATTCGATCCGATGGAAATCGCGATTGAGAAAATTCAATCTGGCAAAGCGATTCCAATTCCCTTTACCGAAATTGCAAAAAAGCAAGTCGGTGCGGCGATGTCGAAAAATGCCGTTGTCGTTGGTGTGCTTGCAAGATTCATCGGTCTACCGTTGGAATTAGCATCTACGATCTTTACGGCAAAGTTTGGTAACAAACGTGCAGCGTCCACGATGATGGAAGCCAATGCCAAAGCCATCCATATCGGTTATGAACTTGCTGCCGGGCAAAACATCAATTTGCGTCCGCAGGGCACTCCATCCCCGGAAAACCGGTTAGTGCTATCGGGAAATCAAGCGATTGCGTTAGGAGCATTGGCAGCAAATTGCAAATATGTCGCAGGTTATCCGATAACACCAGCAACGCCGATTTTAGAGACGTTAGCGAGGGAGTTACCGAAATTCGACGGTAGTTTTGTTCAGACGGAAGATGAAATGGCGGCGCTGGCAAGCTGCTTAGGAGCTGGTTTTGCGGGTGTGCGGGCGATGACTGCCACCAGCGGGCCCGGGTTCGCACTGATGAGCGAATTAATGAGTTTGGGCGTGATGGCGGAAGTACCAGTCGTGATTGTTAACGTACAACGAGCTGGTCCATCGACGGGGATGCCTACGAAAACCGAACAAGGCGATTTACTCTATGCATTGTATGGTTCGCCGGGAGAATCGCCGCGCATCGTGCTTGCTCCAGCAACGGTAACTGAGGCGTTTTCCTTGATGCCGGAAGCGTTTACGATTGCCGAACTGGTGCAATGTCCGGTGATTGTTTTGTCCGATCAATCGTTAGGCTACCGTTTGGAAACAGTCTCCCGTGGCGCAATATCGATTCCGGAAATCTCCCAAGTTGGCGACTCATCAGATGCCGCGGAAAATGACACTCCGTTTCTCCGGTATCGCGACACAGCAAGTGGAGTATCGCCGCACGGAGTACCGGGAACGGCTTCACCGGTCTTTATTGTCGGCGGATTAGAGCACAACGAAGCAGGGCAACCGGATTATACACCGGAGAATCACCTACGGATGGCAGCGAAACGTGAGCGAAAACTCGCTGTCGTAAAAACCCGCGCTGCTTGGCAACTTGGTTGGGAACGCGCAGGGATTGAAAACGGCATTGGCATTATTTCGTGGGGTTCGACCTTCGGGGTAGTCGATGAAGCGATTCGGATGTTGGAATTGACCCTTGAAGAAAAATTCGGTCACTTTCATGTTCGTTGGATCAATCCGTTTCCCATCGAAGAAATCAGTGCGTGGGCAGATTGTTTTGCCCGGGTGTTCGTAGTCGAAGAAAATTTTAGTGGTCAATTGGAAACCTTGTTACGGGCACAAACGAACCTTACTCCCGTTTCTATTCGCAAGAGCGCTGGAGTGCCATTTGCCGCCAGTGAAATTCACAACCGCATCGTTGAAAACATAAAAGGAAAATTGCATGGCGTCCCTCAAGCCGTCCGCTTACCGGGCTGAAAACGCACAACCGGTTTGGTGTCCCGGCTGTGGAGATTACGGTGCGTTGTCGGCGCTTTATCAAGCGATGGCTACTCTCGAACTCGATCCGCAAAAAGTCGTCTTAGTTTCAGGTATTGGTTGTTCCGGCAGGTTACCCTATTTCGTGAAAGCGTATGCATTCCATGGCGTACACGGACGAGCACTCCCAATCGCGATGGGAATCAAAGCGGCGAATCCGGAGTTAACTGTGATTGTCGTCGGCGGCGATGGCGATGGTATTGGAATCGGCGGCGGACATTTACCTCATATCGCTCGGAAGAATGTCGACGTTACTTACTTAATGCTTGATAACAGCATCTATGGTTTAACAAAAGGGCAAAGTTCACCCACGACGCCCATTTCGCAAATCACTCCGAGTGCGCCTTATGGAGTAAAAGAACCCCCGCTCGATCCGGTGTTATTGACATTGGCTCACGGAGCATCGTATGTTGCCCGCGGTTTCACTGCCTATGCGCAGGAGTTAGCAAATACCATCCGCGAAGGGATATTGCACAAGGGTTTCAGTTTTTTGCATGTGCTCTCGCCTTGTCCAACATTCAACAAGGATGTAACGTTTGACCTTTATAAGCAGACACTGCAACCGCTTCCTGATGGTTATTCCACGGAAAATCGCGCGAATGCGATTGCGATTGCGGCAGAGCAGGGAACTTTGTATCGTGGATTGTTTTACCGCGAGCAACGACCGGCTCATCACGAGTTGTTACAAATCGCGCGCGAACAAGTGAGACAACCGGAACCGGCATCACTTAACGCGCTTCTCACCCGCTATTGTTAAGCATGTAACGGGTTGTAATCGGGGATAGCGAGTATTCGCACGGATTGAAAATTTGTAGAGGAAGAAATGTCAGAAGCAGTAATGTCGCCGGAAACCACTACCGAAGTATTAACGATTACTCCGAAAGCGATTCACCAGATAAAGAAATTGCAGGAATCGAATAGCAGCGACTCCCTTCCGTTGCGGGTTTTTGTTCAAGCCGGCGGCTGCAAGGGAATGAGCTATGGTTTGATGTTTGATGATCAACCGCTGGAAGAAGGCGATGTCACGATGGAGAAAGAAGGCGTGAACATTGTGGTCGACGGCGAAAGTATCCGCTATTTGCAGGGGGCGGTAATCGATTTTGAAGAGAATTTAATCGGCGGCGGTTTCAAAATTCAGAATCCGAATGCGGTGAAATCGTGTGGTTGCGGCTCGAGCTTTAAAGCGTGCGGCTGAGACTGATTTCTCAAGTGACACTTTGTACGGGAACTAATCGTTTTATACCAGCGTACAAAAAATGCGCTACGGATAGTTCAGTCATGTAGCATAAGAACATTGGTGTTGGGGGCGACTCGTTCGCCCCTTCGCTATGTCGTTGCAAACCGCTGTTTGTTAGTAATTTGATGCAAACGATTTCGCCATCAACGCAGTCTTTTTGAAGGATTGTGCTTTTGGAGACATCTGTCTGCTATTCTATATTGTCCTTCTTACAAAGAAGTTGACCGGGGAAGGGGGGGGCGGAAGTTCCCGGTTACGCAACCTTGCAATCCACATCTCGCAATTCTGTTGCTCAACCACCGAACCTTTTTTCCGCGATGCTGATACCTTTCTGACTTGATTGGGAGGATTCGTTGTTACCTAAGTTTTTGCAACCACTCGCCGCGCTCAGTATAACGATTGTGTTGCTCGTACTCATTGCGCTCGCAATGACATTTGGTACAATGTACGAATCGATTGTTGGTACACCGCTTGCACAAGCGGATGTCTATCGCAGTATTTGGTTCGATGTTTTACTTGGATTACTCGCAATAAATTTGACCGCCTGCACTCTCAATCGTTATCCATATTACCCGCACCAAGCCGGATGGATAATGACCCATATCGGGATACTTGTTATACTTGCCGGGGCTGTTATCAGTCGAAATTGGGGTGTAGAAGGTCAACTTATGCTCGCGGAGGGGTAATAGTTC
>JAOTSC010000095.1 GCA_030247525.1 bacterium
ACCCTATACACTTCCGCAATTGTCGCCGATTCTATCAGTAATCCCATTACAAATCTTGGCGTATGACGTGGCAGTGAATTTAGGCCTGAATGTGGACCGGCCGCGCAATTTAGCGAAATCGGTCACTGTGGAATAACAGGTATTGCGTGATTGATCTACATCTTCATTCCACCGCCTCCGATGGTTTTTTGACGCCGCGTGAGTTAGCAAACTACTTGCAGCACCGCGGCGTTAGCGCATTTGCGTTGACTGACCACGACACAATGCACGGCAACAGCGAAGTCTTCGATGAAGCGTTAAAACTGGGTTTAACGTGTATTCCCGGCATTGAATTGTCTTGCTTATTCGAGAAGTACTCTATCCATTTACTGGGTTATTTTCAAGAACCGTTACCGGGATTGTTACAAGAACGCTTGATCGATATCCAACGGTGGCGCGCTGAACGTAATCCCCGAATCATCGAGAAGTTGCAGTCACTTGGATTTCCCGTCACCATGTTGATGGCGGAAAGAGAAGCGTCGGATGGCGGGCAGATTGGTCGTCCGCATATCGCCCGCGCTTTGTTGAAGTTGAATATTGTTAAGTCTCAGGAAGAAGCATTTAACAAGTATCTTGGTTCCGGAAAACCAGCCTATGTTGAAAAGGATCGCTTGCAACTAATCGAGGCGGTACAGTTGATTCATGCCGCGGGTGGCGCGGCCATATTGGCGCATCCGATGATTTATCCGTTCGTATCGAAATTAACTTTATCGCGTTTTCTCAATAAAGCCATTGAGACAGGTATCGACGGTATTGAAGCACACTATCCTGAACATAGTATTCCGGTCCGGTTGCGCATAGAACGGGAATGTGTCAAGCGAAATCTACTGTTCACAGGTGGTTCCGATTTTCATGGACCAGTTACCGGACCGCTTCAACCGGGCATTGGGATGGGTGATTTGAAAGTACCAGAAATGGTGCTTCAGCCGCTTTTGGAGCGGATTACCGAACGACACGCTGCTCGGGCAGCTGCATAACGATTCTTCTTTTTTCAGAATTCAACATATCTAACTAGTGGATAGGCCATGCAATCGAATCGTTGGTTTCCTGTTGTCTGCTTGTTTGTTCTGATTCCCGTGTTACTTACTCCTCTCGCTTACGCCCAAAACGTCATTTCACTCCCCCTTGACCATTGGTTAACACCGGTATTGGAACGATGGGCAATTGCCGGTTATGCACCTAATCTCTCGTTAACAGTACAACCGTACACCCGCTGGGAAGCGGCGCTTGCAGTCCACAATCTAATAAAGACCACTACCGAAAGAGGAGTTAAACTTTCTCCAGGGGATCTCGCATTCCATGATCTTGCAAGTCGAGAACTTCGGGATGAACTGAGAATACTCAAGAATAGTGAAGACGATAATGCCGGATTTCTGGGTTCGATTGTCAAGAAAGCGAAAGATTATTTAGGTTTAAGTGAAGTGGTGAACGCCCGTTCGATGCGATTACGAATCGAGCCGGAGTTTTCGCTGCGGGATGTAAGCAGTTCCGATGAAACCTCACTACGAATGAAATCGATCTTTGCCATTGAAACGACCCCACTCCCCACTGTCGGGCTTTCGATGGGTCTGGGAAAACATGTTGACTATTACCGCAAGGAGTCGAAGTGGAAAGAGGGGGGAACCCGTTTACAGGATACTTATGTTCGTTTTGGCGTAAGTAACGCTTCGGTAACCTTTGGTGCCGAGGAGCGGCGATGGGGCGTTCCCGGATCGAATCGGTTGTTGATGAATGGTAACGACGTTGCTATCCCTGCGTTTGTAATAAATGCGCAATCGAGCAGATTGCGAATTCAAATGATGTGGGGACAGTTGGAAGATTTCGAATACTTCGATTATTACTCGGATGACTATCGACAATTAAAGCGGTCGATTATCATCAAACGGTTTGAGTATCGCTCTGACAACGAGTGGGGTATCGGTGTAACTAATGCCACTATTGTCTTACACAATCAAGGTTTGGACTGGCAATACTGGCTGCCGATTCCAACAATTCTTACAACAACCAACTCGAATCCCAACCGTTACCGCGCAAATGAGATCGGGGTTGTCGACGGTTGGTTGAGAGTTTCGCCGAGAACGTTATTAACTGGTGAACTGCTGTTTAACCAATGGTCGGATTTCGAATTGCAGGATTTCGAGATTCTTTATGATAAATCGAAGAACAGTTTCAAAGATAATTATGGTGTTCGGGTTGGCTGTACCAGTATCGAACCGTTTAGTATGAGTGGGATGACTTATCGGTTGCAATATACCGACATCGGTCCGAAGACCTACTCGACTTTTATCGATCACAATCTGATTACAAGTAACCTTCAGAACAGCTCGGGTACGATGTATCGATATCGAACGACTCCAATTGGGCATCCTTACTGGAACGGATTTTCCAATTACGAAGTTGAAATAGAGTATGTCACGAAACGCGCAGAAACAGTCAGTGTTCACTGCGGGTATCTTAGGAATGATACCCCGGCGATGAATCGATACATCGATATGGGCGACACCTCGTTAGGTTATACTTTACTGCACCGAACGAACATCGGTTTAAAAGTGCAATTGATACCCAATGAGAACAGTCAGATATCGCTGTTTGCGGATACCTACCACGCCGACAATGGCTCAGGTAGTAGCGGCAATCTGGACTGGAACGAATTTGGTTTGTCTGCGAAATTCAATTTCCATACTTTACTGAAACGGTAGTTCTTGAAGATAAGTGTATCATCCCCATCGACCGAGGAGAATATGAAAGGTATTGTTCTGGCTGGCGGTACGGGCAGTCGGCTGTTCCCCCTAACAAAAGTTACCAATAAGCATTTATTGCCAGTCGGTAAAGCCCCGATGATTTTCCATCCAATTTTCCGGTTGGTGGAAGCGGGTATCGAAGAGATTCTCATCGTGACCGGGGTGGAACACATGGGAGCGGTAGTTACGCTGCTTGGCTCCGGGAAAGACTACGGCGCGCGCTTTACTTATCGCGTACAGGATGAAGCCGGTGGGATTGCGCAAGCGCTCGGATTAGCCGAAAATTTTGTCCATGGCGACCGCTCGGTTGTAATTTTAGGTGACAACATTTTTGAAGACTCGTTGGTCGATCTCGTGAAGAACTTTTCGGTACAGCGCCGGGGTGCCCGCATTGTTCTCAAGCAAGTGACGGATCCACACCGGTTTGGCGTCGCGGAAGTCGTTGATGGAAAAGTTGTCGGTATCGAAGAGAAGCCGAAGCAGCCGAAGAGTGATTGGGCGGTAACCGGGATTTACTGTTACGACGCGGAAGTCTTCAATATCATCAAAACTTTGAAACCATCGGGACGTGGCGAATTGGAAATCACCGACGTCAATAATCATTATCTGCAACGCAGCGAACTGGAAGCGGACTATTTCCGGGGGTGGTGGACCGATGCCGGTACGTTTGAATCGTTGCGAGTTGCCGACGAATTAGCTTCAGCAATCCCAGCTCCGTTTGCGAAGTAATCGTCAATATGTTAGCTACTCAATGTTGTTTAACCATCCATGTTAGGAACCTCCTGTGAAACTCGCAGTTGTTGGAACTGGTTATGTCGGTCTAGTAGCGGGCGCGTGTCTCGCTGAGACCGGACACACTGTTATCTGTGTCGATAAAGACCAAAGCAAAATCGATATTCTCCTGCAAGGTGGAATCCCGATTTACGAACCGGGATTGATCGAATTGGTTGAAAAATCCGTTAAATCGGATCGCTTGAGTTTCTCGACCGATCTCGCTGCCGCGGTGCAAGCCTCACAAGTAATCTTTATTGCAGTAGGTACCCCATCCGATGAGGATGGCTCCGCCGATTTACAGCATGTGCTCGCGGTGGCGCAGGAAATCGGTACGGCAATGAATGGGTATAAAGTCATTGTCGACAAATCGACTGTACCCGTTGGCACCGCTGAGAAAGTGCGTGAAGAGATTGCAAAATATACGAACCACCCGTTCGACGTCGTTTCCAATCCGGAATTCTTGAAAGAAGGCGCTGCCGTCGATGATTTCTTGAAACCGGATCGTGTTGTAATCGGAGCGGATAGCGACACCGCGCGCGAGATGATGCAAGACCTTTATGCGCCGTTTGTCCGGCAAGGACATCCAGTGATTGTGATGGATGTCAAATCGGCGGAAGTCACGAAGTATGCGTCGAATGCGTTTCTCGCTACGAAAATCTCGTTTATCAATGAATTGGCGAATTTCTGCGAGATCGTCGGCGCTGATGCGATGAAAGTTCGTTTGGGTATGGGCAGCGACCGCAGGATCGGTAACGCATTCCTGTTTCCTGGTGTCGGGTACGGCGGGTCGTGTTTCCCGAAAGACGTGAAAGCGTTAATGAAGACCGCCAAAGATGTCGGTATGCCGTTACAAGTCGTCGAAGCCGTATCGAAAGTGAATTACAACCAACGCTATCGATTCCTCGAGAAATTGTACAAAGTCTATGGAGAAGACCTCTCCGGTAAAACCTTTGCGTTGTGGGGCTTGTCGTTCAAACCGCGCACCGACGATATGCGCGAAGCGCCGGCATTGACGATTATCGATGAGTTAACCAAACGCGGCGCGAAAGTACGCGGATACGATCCGGCGGCGATGGAGGAAGCGGAACGACGGCTCCATAACCATCCCCGTCGAGACATGATTGCGCTGATATCGCACCAATACGAAGCATTGGAAAATGCCGATGCGCTCATCATCGTGACCGAATGGAACGATTTCCGCGATCCCGATTTCGATCACATCAAAGAGTTGCTCAAACCGCCGTACACGATTTTCGACGGCCGAAATGTTTACGATTTGGCGAAGATGGCAAAACACGAAATCCGTTACATCTCGATTGGACGAGCAAGCGTATGAGAGTTCTCGTTACTGGCGGCGCAGGTTTTTTAGGTTCGCATCTGTGCGACTTCTTGCTCGCGCAAAAAGATGAAGTGGTATGCCTCGACAATTTCTTCACCGGGTCGAAGGATAACGTTCGCCATCTATTGAACAACGACCATTTCGAGTTGGTGCGGCACGACGTGGTGGAACCGATTCTCCTGGAAGTGGATCAGATCTATCATCTCGCCTGTCCCGCATCGCCTGTGCACTACCGGTACAATCCGGTGAAGACGATCAAGACGAATGTGCTCGGTACGTTGAATATGCTCGGTCTCGCAAAACGGATTCGAGCGAGAATTCTGCTCGCGTCGACTTCGGAGGTGTATGGCGACCCCAGTATTCACCCGCAAACGGAGGAGTACTGGGGGAATGTGAATCCGATTGGCCCTCGGAGTTGTTACGACGAGGGGAAACGGGCGGCGGAATGTTTGATGATGGATTATCACCGGCAGAACAACGTCGATGTACGGATTGCGCGGATTTTCAATACCTATGGGCCGCGGATGGCGGTGAATGATGGGCGGGTCGTTTCCAATTTCATCATTCAGGCGTTGCGGGGCGAGCCGATTACCATTTACGGGCATGGCCAACAGACGCGGAGTTTCTGTTACTGTGACGATTTGATTCACGGGCTGCATGGTCTGATGAACCAAACGGAAACTATCGGGCCGGTGAATATCGGCAATCCGGGGGAATTCACGATCCTCGAATTTGCTCAAATGGTGATTGCGAAAACTGGCAGCGCTTCGCAAATCGTCTATGAGGAGTTACCACAGGACGACCCGAAACAACGTTGTCCCGACATTACGAAGGCGATGCGCTATATGCAGTGGTCGCCAACAATTCCGCTCTCGGAAGGGGTGGATAAGACGATTGCGTACTTTCGGAAGGTGATTGGGTAGTTTTTTTTCTTCTGCGACGACAAAAATAAAGGCGACCGAGTGGTCGCCTTACTTATTGTCGATGGTGCCGGAGGGGGGACTTGAACCCCCACTCTCCGAAGAGAACTAGTCCCTGAAACTAGCGCGTCTGCCAATTCCACCACTCCGGCTGGCAACGGGCAAGATACTTTTTTTCGAGCGGTTACGCAAGAAGTGGTGGTTTGCGATGAATTGCTTGAGATTGCTTCGCTACGCTCGCAATGACATGGACATGCGCGACACGCCTCTACAGTATGTCGGACAGGATTGTCTAACCTTCAATTATTTCGCAGACAGGATTGTCTGCGCTACGGTGTCCACTGCTGGGATTGCTTCGGCGCATTACTACGTTCGCAATGACACGTCAGGCAAGATTACTTGCGGTGAGCCGCAAGGCGGGTTGCCTAACCTCCAACCCCTACGGTTAACGAGTAGTTGATTTTGTCGCGGATTTTGCGACTATGGGCTTTTCACGGTCGAGCAGCATCGGTTCCACCAGCTTCTGTCCACTCATCGCCGTCAATGCCGCGAGCTGCGCCTGCCGTCCGAGATCGGTCGCTGCACCGAGGACGCGCGCCGCTTCCTGTGGGCTATGGAATCCCATCGAGCTTTCCGCCGAGATAAAGTCCCAGCGCGCTTGCGCAAGCCGCACCTTGTGGCGGGCATCGGTCAATTTCACGCTATCGACGCCCGCCGCAATCGCCTGTGCAATCGTATTATGCGCATCGACAATCGCGATTTCCGCCCGATCCATTAACTCGCGAGTCTTGTCCTGAATTTTCTCCACTCGTCCTTTGACTTCTTCCTCACTCCAGCGATGACATACAGCACACGAGTTCTGGATATTTTTCAACGGCGATTTCAGATGATGGTCGCTAATCTTGACGCCGCCCTGCGTCATGTACGGCATGTGGCAATCGGCGCACGATACGCCGCGATAGGCATGAATTCCCGTCGAATACAATTCGTAATCGGGATGCTGCATTTTGAGCATCGACGACTTGCTGACGGGATGCGTCCAATCTTTGAAACTTCGCTCTTCGTAATACGAAACGATGCTATCAATCACCAGGCCATTTTTCCACGGGAAGGTTAAGTAATTCTTCTTGCCATTGGAGTTGTCGAAGTAATATTCGACATGGCACTGCGCGCAAACCAAAGTACGCATTTCCTGATGAGTCGCTTGGTCGATGTTCATGCCGCGCGCGGTAAAGGCTTCACGGAGACCGGGACGGGAAATCCGCAATTCCATCGTCTTGGGGTCGTGGCAATCGAGGCAGGAAATGGGATGATTGACGAGCGGACGCAGCGAATCGAAATGCGATCCATAGAATTTCTCGATCCCCATATCGTGCATCAGTTTCGGCACATTACTCGATTTGCAGGTCATACAAGTACCTGCCACCGGTTTGCGGCCGGTTTTCTTGACATCTTCGACAGCGAAGGTGTGACCGCGCTCTTCGTTATACTCTTTCGAGAAACCGTAACCGGCGAATAGCACAACATTGCGGGGATCGTCCTCCAGCCGACTGAACGGAACATCACCGGCGTATTTCGTTCGACCGGTCGTTTGGCTCATCTCTTTCCATGTGCCGTATTCGCGGGGGAAATTCTCTCCCCATACCGCCGGATCGGTCTCCCATTCGCCAATCGGTTTTGCCATTTGCAGCTTGAAAGACGCTTCGTTGCGGCGTTCGAGAATACTCGACAGCAGTAAGCCGAGTCCGAATACCACCACGACGGTGATAAGAAACGGTAAGATACCGACGCCGGAAACGCGCTTGATGCGGTGTAATACTTTTTTCATGACAACCTCTGCGGTTTTATTCGTCTACTTGAGAATGGGATCGAGTTGAGGGACAATCGCATTCGGACTCGACGCTAAGCTATGCGTCCTACCGTGCGGCACTTCCCGGTGACAAAAAAAGCAATGCTGGTTCATCTTGATGTTGCCGGCTGTTTCGATCAGCTTGCCATGGCAACGAATACAATTCGATTCGATGGCAGCCTCCGCCATCTCGCTCGCATGAATTACCTGCGGCTCCAATCGGAAGGTGAACATAAAGGCGTGGCGCATTCCGTCACGGGCTTTGAACGGCCATTTCCAGAGCGGATGTTGGGGGACATGACAATCATTACAAGTGGCAACCCGGGCGTGGCTGCTGCGGGCATAGGTGGCAAATTCCGGACGCATGATATGGCAATTGATGCACGCCTTCGGATCGTCAGTCAGGTAACTGGTCGCTTCCGAAGCGCGAAAGATGAGGATACCAATCGCGACAAACACTCCGAGCGCAATTGCAGTGGGCAACTGCCATTTCGGATGGATCCATTCGAGTTTCAGCCAGTAGGTAAGTTTGTGCATTCTGCGGCTCCGAGTGGACAAATTCGGTCTTCTTCCCCGAATTTGTTACAAAATACACAAAGAACCTCCTCAAACCCTTTGATTAAAGTCAAGAACCAAAAAATTAATTAAGTATTTGATTATTGGATAATAATTCGCATAATGGGGCGGTGGTTCGAACGACGTAGCGCTTCTATGAAGCCGGCTTTTTGGAAGGCAGATACGATACCGGTAAAAATAAAAGGATCGGGGGAGGGTTTTGTCATGTTATCGTTCGGATATCCTTCGACGATTTTTCCGCCGTTTTGTTTGACAAAATCAACCGCGCTCTTGATCAAACCGACGGAAACTCCGGTTCTCCGAAACGGTTTCGCGACGAATAAGCAGACAATCGACCACACCGGTTGATCATCGACCGGCGCAAAGATTCGTGACCGTTGCAAGCCGGCATACTCTTCCCGCGGCGCAACCGCGCACCAACCGATAGGTTTTCCATCGGAGTAGGCAAGGATACCGGGCACTTTTCCAGAATTGACCAATCGTAACATCGCATCGCGATTACCGTCGCCTTTGTTATCATCGAACTCGGCTCGCGATAATCGCCAGTGCATACACCAACAACCTCCACAAGCCCCTTTAGTTCCGAACAAAGTCTCGAAATCGTCCCAACGCTCGGTTGTGAGCGGATAGTATTCTAATGATGGTTGGTTTGCCATATCGTGAATTCCTTACAGATGGGAAAAGGAAATAGTTGGTTTTCTTGTTTGGTTTCGGAACGATCATTACTTCGGACAGACAGGGGCGTCTGGCTCTACTACAATGATTTACTCTAATCAGTGTAAAGGCAAAAATCATCGCAAACGTGGCCGCCGCGGTTTCGGACGCGGTTTCGGTGGTTCGAGTGACGCTTCCATCGCCGCTTCATATGCAATGCGGATGATCGGTTTCAATGCCGTTAACGTTTTCTTATTGGGAATCGGAATAATAAGCCACTTACTGAAAACTCGGTTGCCGTGTTGATACGGGTATGCATCATACTTTTCAATTAGAAGGTTACGATCCGCTTCCGACAAAGTTGTCAAGGCAATGCTGTCTTCATTCGTCCAAGCGAACATTTTACGGTTGGCAGCATAAACGTCGTAACCAAACATCTTTTTCGGACCCGCCAAAGGAAACTCAGAAATTATCTCTTCAAATGCTTTTGTGATATCCATCAGAACCCTCTCCTCAATAATTCCTGCTCGAAAAATAACTGTGAGTGGTCGAGAAAAGAAGCAGTTTTGTATCCACGAGAATTTTGTTGAATTCCGGGTCAAACCGAATTACTTTCCCCGTGTACAACTTATTTTCGAGGCACTATGCGATACGTCAATGTTTACGCAAAATCGGAAGGTCTCATGAGATTCATGAGATACATCGCCGGACTTGTAATTGCGATGCCATTTCTAATATTAGGATTTCTGATTTTATTCTGGCGAACTTTAGGAAAGGATGCACCGCCGCCACCAAACGAATTGTACATCGTTGTAGTATTACTCTTCGTAATCGACTCGATTGTTCTGTTCTTTATTCGCTGGCAATTCAAACGCATGCGGGAAACGTCGGTGGAAATCAGCGATACCGGTATTCAGCATTACGCTCCCGGTTCGCCAAAAACGATTCCATGGCAATCGGTTACCCAAGTAAAACGTATCATGTATCGAAAGGGGCAATTCGCCGAGCAACTCATTTACCCGGAAGGGAAATACACGCTGTCGCCGGAATTAGTGCCTGATACACCCGATGCCCCTTCGATTAAAATGACCTGGAAGGGCATCCTGTGGCTGTATCCCGATGGGCGCACAGTCGATGTGACCTTGGAGAATTCGTTCGGCCATCAAGCAATACTCAGATATCGTCCTGATTTACTATCAATTCGATGAAGCCGTGTAAGAATTTTTCGTTTCGTTAGGTGTTGTTTCAATAAGAAAGGCGTTCGATGGAAAATCTTCCTCAACTTGAGTATGTTCTCTTACATAAAGAACAATCGACTCTGACGATCACTCTGAACCGTCCCGAAGTATTGAACGCTTTCAATGATGCACTTGGGTCGGATTTACTCGTCGCGCTCAAGTTTGCCGAGAAGGATTCCGATACCCGCTGTGTAGTTCTAACCGGAGCTGGAAAAGGTTTTTGCGCCGGTGAAGACTTGAAACAACATCTCGCCTCACCAAAACCGTTGGGCGATACGTTACGAAAACGATATCACCCGATCATTCAAAGAATTCGTACTCTTGAAAAACCGGTTATTGCCCGGATCAATGGGGTTGCCGCCGGAGCCGGGGTCGCATTGGCATTAGCGTGCGATATTCGTATCGCAGTCGATACCGGAAAATTTGCAATGGCATTCGTAAAGATTGCCTTGGTTCCCGACAGTGGAATGTTTTGGTTTCTACCACGCTTAATCGGGTACGCCCGTGCGTTTGAGTGGATGGCGACCGGCGATGTCGTATCTGCCCAAAAAGCCCTCGAATGGGGTATGGTGAATCAATTGGCATCGACCGAGCAGTTAGACGAAGCGGTGCAGCAATGGGCGGTTCCGTTTGCCACCGGACCGACTGCGGCTTATGGTTTAATCAAACGTGGATTACAAGCAGGAATGGATCGGTCATTTGAGCAATCCTTGGAGCAGGAAGCCTATCTCCAAGAGCTTGCAGGAAATCTTTCCGATCACAACGAAGGGGTTCATGCCTTTCTGGAAAAGCGGGAAGCCCGGTTTAGCGGTCGTTAAGATTGCTTTTTAACAGCTTTGCCCGTATGTTCGGAATTGCTTTACCACAGGTGTTTACTTATGCACATAACAACTCGAGCCTTGTTTTTTCGTGATGGGCGTAATATTATTGCGCTTTCGCCGGAACTTGGAATTTCCTCGTGGGGAAATTCGGTCGACGACGCTTCGCGGAATTTACAAGAAGCGGTGCGATTGTATTGCG
Organism: bacterium; assembly: GCA_030247525.1. Lineage (NCBI taxonomy): Bacteria > bacterium. Next base: position 11,151 of record JAOTSC010000095.1, read on the forward strand.
AAACCGCCCGCGATCAGAACGATTTAGTGGAAGTCTTAGAAGACGCAGGTTACTCCCGTGAAGCGCCGGGGATGCCTTGGGTTCCACCACCCTTACTGGAACAGCGCGATGTCGATGTGGAATTCGATGAGCAGTAGCACTATACCGGGGAAGCAGATTTTACGTGCGCTTGAGATGGAGGGGTATCTCACTCGCGCGTCGTCTGGAAAACATGTAATCATCGCTGGGACCAGCGGCGGCAATCTGATTGTACTTAAGCCGGGTGGCGATGTTCCGCGGATGTATATCCGTTACATTCTCGACGCATCGGGGATTTCGCGGGAACGGTTTTTTGCGAATGTTGCGAAAAGTAAGTTAGAGCCGCGCCGGCGATACACGCTGTTGAGTACGATTTTCGCGAAACCGCAACCGGAGAGCGAAACCAGCAGTCGACATCGGATCGCGCCGATCGCACCGACCAATACAGCCGGCAAGAACGTTAATCATCGCAAACCGTAGCTTTACGCAGCGGGGGGGGACATTGTGATAGAAACAGTAACGAAGGAACCACTCCGGGTTCGCGAGGAGCGGATGTGGTCGAAAATCGAATCGGGTGAGACGATCGAATCACCCAACGAGATGAGCGACGACTATTATCACCATCTCTGTAATCTTTTGCAGATGCAGGCAGATAGTGAATTAGCTGGAGGATATGGCTACGCACCATGGATTTCTAAAGCGCCTGATATGACAGAAAAGTACAGCGTTTCCATAATCGTCAAGGACGAGATTCGCCATGCGTATGCTTGTTATGGTCTGTTGGAAAAGTTGGGATTTCCGGTCGAAGAGCATTTCCAGAAGAGCAATTTTGAAATGCGAATTCGCGACAAAGATTTAGGTACTCAACGGGCTTCCGACGATAAACGGGTCAACATCTTCTACTACCCGATTGAGACGTGGGCGGATTTCGTTTCCTTTAACTTCTGTATGGATCGCGGCGCTGGACACCAGTTGGAAGATGTGAAACATTGCAGTTATGGCCCGTGGGCGCGCACCATTGAAGGGATTTTCCGCGAAGAGATGATGCACGTCGGCCACGGCGAGATGTGGGTAGAGCGTTTCGCTCAGACCAACGAGGGCACAAAAACGGAAATTCAGGAGTCGCTGGATAAGTGGTTTCCCCGAACAATGAATATTTTCGGAAAAGGTGGTTCCGCTCGCAACGCTGAGTATCGAAAAATGAAATTGAAACTGCGCGACAATGACGAAGTGCGCGAAACCTATCGAGAGGAAGTGGTAGGTTTGCTATCCGATTACGGTTTGCAAGTTCCGGTATGGCAACCGGAATAGCGCGTATCGTGAGGAAATAAATACGCCGATTCCGATTGGCGTATCGCCGGGCTCTGGGGGGGAGTCCGGCGTTTCTTTTTTTATCGGAAAGATTGCGTGGTGCGCCAACAGCAGCGGATCGCAAACACTACTGCTCGTTGTGTTCGAAGTCGTATGCGAACGGCGGTTCGATTCCCAGCATTCGGAAATAGACGCTCAGTTGACCGCGATGCAGCAGATGCTCATCGTAGAAAAACTTCATCATTAGACCTGCCGGGAAATCACCGTAGAAGATATGGATGACTTTATTCAACAACTCGTCGTCGGCAGCTTCCACCGTCGCGACGTACTGTTCAAACACCGATTTTGCATAGACGCGCAACTCTTCGATGGTCATCTTCATCGCTTTCGCGTTTTCGGCATTGTTGTCCGCTTCAGTCAGCGTCCCCGTTTTCAGAGAATTGAGCATTGGGAGAACACCGTCATACATGTGAACGACTAATTCGCGGGTTGTTCGCACCCCTTCGGTGGGACGCCAATCAAGGTGCTCGTTATGCAATGCTTTCAAGTATCGCATCGTAATACCGTGATGCAATTTTAAATCATCAACTAAGGCAGATAATACGACTTTATTCATGGCTAACTCCTGTTAGGAATCGACGATTGGACAAGAATGTCCATTCTACGGGTTGTGAGGATGAGTAGTAACTCGATAAATCACAGCATCATTGGCTTGGTTGTACTTCGGATTTAAAAAATTGCGAATCCGGTCGCCAATTGCTGGTGGGATCGTATCCATCGGCGATAACTGGCCCAACACCGCTTCCCATTGCTTCACACGTTGTTCGCGGTCGGTGCGATGATAGACGATTAGGTAATCGACTCGCCGGTGTTGTGTGGTAATGTTCTCCGATGCCAATGCAAAGTCCTCGCCGTTTTTCACTTCGACAAGATATTTGTCTTTCGCCCACGCCTCGCCAAGATAGAACCATGGAGCATTGAAATTGCGAATGCGGGAATCGAGAACTACTCCCTGTAAT
>JAOTSC010000096.1 GCA_030247525.1 bacterium
GGTCTGAATCGGAAATCCTTCCGCTGGTGTTACCATTTCCACAAACGGTAGCGAATCAAGTTCAACAAACATCACATTGTTATGGTATCCCCCCGGCGCATAACGAGGATTTTCTGGATCGTTTATCCAGTAACTTCCATTGAGAACATATTTGTATTCGTGAGAACCCGATGCAATTTTCGCCGGAAGTTTATAAACTCCTAACGAATCTGGTCCGGCTAACCGGGTAGCCGTTGCTGACCAGTTGTTAAATGTCCCGGCGACATTCACCCGGCTAATCGATCCAACCGGAGAAATAAATGCGGAAGCGCGGGTGTCAAACGTAAACGTATGCCAAGTCAATGTGGGTGGTGTCTGTTCGGTTAACCAGATATCCCAATTCAATCCGTTGTTGTTATCCCACTGGGTACCGTTCGTAAACACAAAATGCAACGAACGGGTTGTATCGTTCGTCGGAATCGTAGTAGACCAAACTCCGTTATTGTTTGTTAGTCGTGACTGAACCGCTCCGGTGCCACTAACAACAGTGTTCGGTGGCCAAATCTGCGAGGGTGGCTGTCGCCAAGCTCCCGGACTCGATTGATTAATGCCCCAGTGCAATAAAATATTCGATGATCCTACCGGTAGTGTTCCCGATGCCAGATTGTAGTAGATCGTAACGGCATCGCCCGGTTCACAACTATCGGGACTCCACCAGGCGACTGTTCCCGCCGCTACCCAAGTGACAATCCAATTGTGGTTATTGTTGTTATCCCATTGAGTTCCGGTAGTAAACACGAATGCAATGTTGCGAATCGAAGTGTCCGGAGGGGTAATCGTAATAGTAAATGTACTGTCGGCGGCATTGCGCGTCATTGGTGACTGCACAGCAACACTATCCGTGTGTAAATTGCTACCAGTTGGCCACATTGCCTGTGGTGGTCGCGACCAACTACTCGTGATAGGATTATAGATCCCCCAGTGAAGTCGTACCTGTGGTGCGCCTGGTGGCAATGTACCAATCCGGGTATCGTAGTGGATAGTGATCGGTTGGCCGGCTATCGGTTGTTCAGGTTCCCACCAAGCTGATTGGGCAAGGGTTTGCGCAACGAGCAAGAGTACAAAGAAACTGACATAAGCGACTCGGTTAACAGGGAAAAATCCACTCTTTGGCATCGTGACCTCAACAGTACTGTTTCTAAACGAGATGAACCCGGAAAGCATAATGAAAAAGATAACTGCGAAATTGGTTCAATGGTAGTAGAATTCACAAACTTTCATTAAAAATCCCAACAGTAAGTTAGTATACTTAACATCATTATCGATTTTCGTGAGCGACATCACAAATAGATTGTATGTCAATTAAATATCGAATAACATTCTACTGAATCAAGCTCACTCCAAGGAGTTCGTGTAAGATTAAGTGTAATGAAGAAGACACTTTGATTTTTCATAACCGGTGGGAAGAATTTGTACTTTACAAAAAAGCTGATAGGATCAACCAATGAAAATACTTAAGACCACATTTGTTTTCACGTTGTTGCTTACATTCGGAATAGCATCAGCCCAAACATTTTCTGCCTTTACAACGCGGGTGGAATCAGCGCCGGAATCGTTGCGTACAACTATTGTCGATAGTTTTCTTGCTGCTCAACCCCGGTTGCCGTTCTTCGATAACGATACCACAGTAGTATGGCTTTACAATGGTTTAGTAAGCAGTGTAAACATCCCCGGCGATGCGAACAACTGGACGCTCAATGCGTATTCAATGTCTCGATTAAGTACAACCAATCTCTGGTATCACACCCATCGTTTTGAATCCGACGCGCGACTCGATTACAAATTCGTAACCAATGGCAGTAACTGGATTCTCGATCCCCGGAATCCTTACCAGGTTTCCGGTGGGTTTGGACCAAACTCGGAGATGCGAATGCCAACTTATCAGCCGCCGCCGGAGATTGGATACAGTGCAACGATACCTCATGGTACATTTTTTGATACTACTTTTTTTAGCACAGAACTTGGAAATTCTCGCACAGTACGGGTTTATCTTCCCCCCACCTATAACACTTCATCCGATTCCTTTCCTGTGGTATTGGCGCACGACGGCTTAGAGTACATTTCACTCGCGCGAATGAACAATGTGCTCGATAACTTAATTGCTTCCGAACGGATTCAGCCATGTATTGTTGTATTCGTTCCGCCAGTGAATCGCACCAATGAGTATGCCGGTAACCAGATGTCATCTTTTTCGGCTTTTCTTGTTAACACGGTGATGGCAACCGTCGACCAGCGATTCCGAACTCGTCGCGATCCAACGTATCGCGCAACTCTTGGCGCCTCAAATGGTGGCAACATCTCATTATGGTTGGGATTACACTATCCACAAGTATTTGGAAATGTTGTCGCTCAATCCAGCAACGTACAGACCGCGATCTCAAACGGATTTCGTGATACACCTCGTTTACCGCTAAAGCTCTATTTAGATTTAGGTACTTATGATATTCCCGCACTGATCCCATTAGTGAGAAACTTTGTACCAATTTTACAAGAGCGGGGATACCCCTATTACTACATCGAGTTTCATGAAGGACACTCATGGGGGAATTGGCGCGCACATCTGGACATTGCCCTCGAGTATTTGTTTCCCGGTCCGGCATTATCGGCTCCTCCGGCGACAACGATTCCAACTCGATACGATGTAGCACAGGTGTTTCCCAATCCCGGTAATGCCAGTTTTACCGTAAAGTTCCACTTACCATCGCCGCAGTCGGTCTCGATTGTTATCTTCGATACGACTGCCCGGTTGGTCGGTTCTGTTGCAGTGGGGAACTTGTCGACAGGGGATCATATCATACCCTTTGATGGAGCGAGTTTTGCCAGTGGTTCCTATTATTGCTGGGTACGTTCCCGTAGTGGTGATTCGGTTACCAGATTTGTGGTGTTAAAGTAACATGGCAGGAAAACTTTGTCCGAAGATTATTCTGGAAGGCACTCGTCTAACCCAGAAAACCGATTTGGCATTTGCATTAAATGAACATCCACGCATTGTCGGTCCGCGGAAGTATCGGTATCATTCACCCATTGTATCCGCCGAATGGTGTGCCTTTACGAATTTCCCGTGGGGACGCGGACTCATCAACTTCGAACCCCAGGAAGAAGCGTTGGCAATCGAAACCTACCAAACTTGGATTCGGTTGTTTGAATTACAAAAGTACTATTCTTGGATCGTCGACCGTTTCCATATTTCAACGATGGTCTATCAACAAACGCGTCATAGCAAGAAGTTCGATTTTACTTGGTTAGAACAACGGTTAGTTCCCCTCGGTTTTCGGATTGTCTTCTGTTGGCGTTCTGCCGATTCTTTTTACCAAGCAAGGGAAGAACGCAGAAAAGTATCCGGGAAACCTTCCCAATACGATGACATCGATCAATTTATCCTCGAACAGGATCGTTTCCGTGAAGTATTGCTTTCAAGTCAACTTCCTATACTGGAACTCGATGTCTCTCATAACAATCTATCCACTGCTTGTGACCGGATTGCCGATTGGCTCGAGCAAACAGACGGCCTCTACATGAAGTAGTCACACTACATTTTGTAAATTACCGGAACCTAACGTAATCTCACCCAGTTAGATAGTTGAGGAATCAAACAATCGGGTTTTTACCGAATCCTCTTTCTTTGTATCTTTCAGTTTGCACTCGAGGGGAAACGCATGAACCTATTGGTTACGGGCGGCGCTGGATTTATCGGCTCGAACTTTCTCTATTTACTACAAGAAGTACGTCCCGACTGGCGGGTTGTAAACGTCGATGCGTTGACCTATGCCGGCAATTTGGAATCCTTGACCGGTCTTGACGGCTGGGCGAACTACCGGTTTGTGAAAGCCGACATTTGTGACCGCACTGCATTGTCGAATCTCTTTGAGGAAGAGAAGTTTACGGCAGTGATTAATTTTGCCGCGGAGTCTCATGTCGACCGTTCGATTCTGGATCCCGGGGTATTTGTTACCACCAATGTGAACGGTACCCAAGTTCTCTTAGATATGTCGAGAAAGTTCGGTATAACCAAGTACTTACAAGTATCCACCGATGAGGTGTACGGTTCGCTCGGGGCGACCGGATTCTTTACCGAAACAACGCCGTTAGCGCCGAATAGTCCCTACAGCGCAGCGAAAACCGGCGCTGATTTATTGGTACGGGCATATTATCACACCTTCGACTTGCCGGCCGTCATTACTCGATGCAGCAACAACTACGGTCCCTATCAGTTCCCGGAAAAACTGATTCCCCTGATGATTCAGAATGCGTTGACCGACAAGCAGTTACCGGTGTACGGCGATGGGAGAAATGTCCGCGACTGGCTCCACGTCGAGGATCACTGTACCGCGCTGTTATTGGCATTAGAGCATGGAAAGCCCGGGGAAGTTTACAACATCGGCGGCAACAACGAGCAGTTCAACATTGACATCGTAAAAACCATTTTATCGATATTAGGGAAACCGGAGTCGTTGATTCGGTATGTTCCCGACCGTCCCGGTCACGACCGTCGCTATGCTATCGATGCAACCAAGATTTCGACCGAATTGGGTTGGAAACCGAATTGGACCTTTGAACCGGGACTACAGGCAACGGTACTGTGGTATCTTGACCATCGTGATTGGGTGGAACACATCCAAACCAAGAGTTACTTGGATTATTACGACCGGCAATATGCCGACCGGCTGGCAAAAGGGCGCTTGTGAACTATCTCGCGAAACCGATTCGAATCATCGTCGACTTAGGCTGCCTGATGGCTGCCTATGGTGGCGCCTATCTCCTGCGGTATGAGTCGGGGCTGTTTACCGTAAACGTTCGCGGCGATTTTCTTGCGGCGTCTCTCTTGTTATCGGTTTCCTGGCTCATCGTTTTTCTGGTGTTGGGGCATTATTCCGGGCACCCGGTTTTACCCTTGCTCACGAATATGAAAAAAGTTGCTGTGGTAGTATTGATTGGCGGTTTAACACTATTCTGGTTGACTTTCGAGGCAGAACGCCCACTTCCTTCCGGTCGGTTCGTATTGTTAGCATACGGGGTTGGTATTATCTTGCTCGTCCCATTGGGACGAACCGCGCTCATTGCGTTACAACGTTCGCGTTGGCGTGCCGGTCATGACCGGTGCCGGACAATTCTGGTGGGGCATGGTAGATGGATCAAACTCCTATCGGAAGAGTTTACGAATCATCCCGAATTTGGTCATGAGTACATTGGCAATGTCCGCTTAACTCCTGAAACAGTAAAAGATTCACCTCGGGAGTTAGGACTATTTGAACAATTAGGAGCCATTCTATCCAATCACCGGATCGAATGCGTAATACTTGCTTGGGAACACGAACATTCCGAAGAAGTGTTGGAAGGTATCATGATTGCGAATCATGCCAACGCTGTAGTTCAGGTTGTTCCCGATTTACGGGACTATGCCGCGTCATGGGCAAGACTGCAGGCGCGCGACGATCTCCCGCTGTTTATGGTTAACGCCGATTTCCACCCGCAATGGGAACGGATGCTAAAAGGCGCCGTTGGAGGAAACAATGCTTGATCTACGCCGCTTGCGCGACAATCCCGAAGCGGTTATCGAACAATTACGAACACGGAATGTCGCCAATCCGCCAGTGCTTGAGCTGGTAAAGTTAGACGATGAACGGAAAGTGATTCTATCGACTACGGAGGATTTGCGCGCGACACTTAATCGTGAATCGAAAGCGATTGGTCAGAAAGTCAAAGAAGGCGGCAAAGTCGATGAATTGAAAGCCGCTTTGAAAGAGATTTCCGATACGATTTCGAGTAACGAACGGAAATTGCGGGAGCTGGAAGAAGCAATTGAAGCGAAGTTATTGCGAATTCCTAATCTTCCGAACGAAAATGTTCCCATCGGAAAATCGTCCGAAGATAATATTGTCGTGAAAACCGCGACCCCGGAACCTTTGCCATTTGCGCCGAAGAGCCATTTAGAGCTCGCCGACCGATTAAAGCTGTTCGATTTTGAGCGCGGCACGAAAATTACTGGCAGTGGTTTTCCACTCTATACCGGGATGGGCGCATGGCTCGAACGTTCGCTTTGGAATCTCTTTCTCGATACTCATCGCAAGAATGGCTACAAGGAGATTATACCACCGCTGCTTGTGAACCGCGAAACCGCCCGTGGAACTGGACAGTGGCCGAACTTAGCCGAAGACATGTACCGGGTCGATTCCGATGTCGAGGGGAGTGAATTCTATTTGATTCCGACGTCGGAAGTGCCGATTGCGAATATCTTCCGTGGCGAAATTCTCGATGGCGCGAAAATGCCGATGCGGTTTGCTGGCTATTCACCTTGTTTCCGCCGCGAAGCCGGTTCCTATGGCAAGGATACCCGCGGCTTCCTGAGGGTACATCAATTCAATAAAATCGAAATGATTTGGTTGACGAAACCGGAAGATAGTTACAACAATCTGGAAACGATGACCAGTCATGCCGAAGCGTTGCTTGATCTGTTGGAGATACCTTTCCGCCGATTAGCGCTCTGTACCGGTGACATGGGTTTTTCAGCAGCAAAAACCTACGACTTGGAAGTCTGGAGTCCTTTTGAAAACAAGTGGCTCGAAGCTTCGAGTTGTTCCAATTGCGAGGATTTTCAAGCCCGCCGGATGGCGCTTCGGTTCCGCCGCGAGCAAGGCGCTAAACCGGAACTCGTGCACATTCTGAATGGCAGCGGCTTAGCGACGTCGCGCGTCATGGTGGCATTGTTGGAAAATCATCAGACCGAAGAGGGTTCTATCAATATTCCAGCGGCATTGCGACCATACATGGGTCACAAAACACAAATCACAATCGACGATATTCTTTAGCCGTACATCGGACATTCTTGTCCGATGGGCATTTGAGGAAAAGGATCGATCATTACTGATCAACCGACATCCAATTACGATTGGCGCGAACGAAACCGTTTTCAGCGTTTACTTCGCATGCTCCTCCAAACGGGGCATCGCTTGGATGAGCGCGGCTTCATTGCGGCCAATGATGGCAATCTCTCGGCGCGTTGGCAAACCGGTCGTTTTCTTGTAACTCGCTCCGGTTCGATGAAAGGGCGGCTAGAACCATTTGATCTATTAGTCGTGGATGAATCCGGGATGCAAGTTGCCGAGCCGCAGCATCCCGGCGTTCCAGCCGAGTACCGAGTTTCTTCCGAATGGAAAATGCACCTGGCGTTATATCGAGCGCGTCCGGATATTCACGCGGTCGTTCACGCCCATCCGCCATTTGCTACAGCTTGGGCAGCCTCACGGAAAGAGTTGCCGGAACCAGTACTGCCGGAAGTGACCGTAATCTTGCGCGAAGTACCATTGGTTCCCTTTGCGGTACCCGGCACGCAGGAATTTGCCGATACAGTAGCAAAAGTTGCACGGGAGAAAAATACGACGGTGCTGCTGCTGGCTAATCACGGGGTCGTTGCGGTAGGCGCTGACCCGATTGCAGCGCTGGATCAACTGGAGCGGGTTGAGCATGCCGCAAAAATCCTTCTGCTCAGTAAAATCATCGACGGACCCGTAAAACTTACCGAGTCTGAAGCGGCTGCATTAGCTGCCGCTTACCCGCGATAGGATCGAATATGCGTATCCTCATCATCGGAGCCGGAGAAGTCGGTTCGCATCTTGCTAAGATGCTGCGCCGTTACCGGCATGAAGTTGTCGTCGTGGAACCGGACGCCGAACGGCTCGAACACCTTGCTTCCGTTGCTGACATTCTGCCGGTACGCGGGTTGGGGACTTCCCCGGAAACGTTGCAGGAAGCAGGCATCCGCGAAGCCGATATGATTATCGCCGTAACCACGGTCGATGAAGTCAACCTCCTCGCGTGTACACTTGCCAATCAAGTCAATGTCCCGGTAAAAATCGCGCGCGTCCGAAACCAAGAGTACGCAACCCTCACCAGTCTCGAGAGTAAATTCAAACTTGGCATCGATTTGATGGTGCACCCCGAGCTGGAGGCGGCGCGGGAAATCGCGAATTTGGTGCGTTACAATCGCGCACTGGATTATCATGTTTACGGTGGCGGGAAGATTCAACTCATCGGAGTGAAGGTCGCTGCCAATGCATCGTTAGTCGATAAACAATTATCATTGCTATACAATGGGTCGAATAGTTATCCGTTCCGGGTAGTAGCAATCCGCCGCGACTTGAAAACCCGTCTGGTAACGACCGACGATGTTATCCAAGCCAACGATTGCGTGTATGCTGTGATTCAAGCGGGTAATCTTGAACGATTTTTTTCGCTGTGTGGTTATGAAACCGACCGCGTTCGCGATGTGATGATTTACGGTGCCTCTGATGTCGGTAATCTCGTTGCGAAAGAGTTGGAGAATGATCGTCGGTTCCGGGTCAAATTAATCGAACCATCCGCGGAACGCGCACACATCGTTGCTCGCGAACACCCCCGCACTTTAGTAATGCACGGCGAAGGAACCGACATCGATCTCCTTGCCGCCGAAGGATTGGTGCAAATGGATGCCTTTGTTGCCACTACCGAGAACGATGAGAAGAATATCGTCTCTTGTTTGTTGGCAAGGCATCTTGGCGTTGAGCGGGTCATCACTCTTATTGGACGCAGCGAATACCTCCCGATTTTCCGTACGATTGGTTTGGACATTCCAATCAATCTCCGGTTAATTACAGCGAATGCAATTCTCAAAAAGATTCAACAGGGAAGCGTGATTAGCGTAAGTACATTACGAAGTATTGATGCCGAGAGTTTCGAGTTTGAGATACTACCCGGCTCACGATTAATTGGAAAACGCTTGGAAGATGTTCAACTTCCCAACGGGTCGGTGATTTGCGCTTTTCATCGAGCAGGAAGAGTGATGTTTCCTGCTCCCGATTTTGTTTTCCATGAAGGGGATTTTGCCGTTGTTTTGGCATTTTCCTCAGCAACAACTGCCATCCTGAAGCTGTTCCGGTAATCGGGCATGTCAGAACAAACGAACCTTCGCAGCAACGAACCTGCCCGCAATGAAATTGCTGCATGGAAACGTTGGCTGGCGCGTCTCGTTTCGTTTTTCTTGGCGATAGGCGTTTGGTTTGCAGTGATATCGGAAGATGTAATCGAGCGAACCCTCACGATTCCGATTATACCGTATGCCGATCAGGAATCACTGCTCTGGGTAGGCGATCCACCGGGCATGGCAACGGTTCGATTACAAGGGAAAGCGCGAACGATATGGTGGATGGAATATGTATCCCGACCGGAAATCCGGATTCCGTTGAGTACATTACCGATTTCCGGGGAAGTGAAACTTCGGCAGACAATGGTCGAGTTACCGCCGCGCTCTGATGTTAAGATTTTGGCAATACTACAACCTGAATTGCTTCCGGTACGGGTTGAGCGATATATGGTACGGCTACTCCCGATTAAAGTCGCAGTAGCAGTAGAACCAATCGAGGGGTATATCGTTTCTCAACAACCAGCTTCGTTTCCAGCTAACGTGGAAATTTCAGGTACTCGAACCCGGATCAATGAACTCGATTCGATTACTACTGAACCAATCGTGTTAGACAAAGTATCGGTCGGCGGCAGGCAAAAAGTAAAGTTGTTAACACCAGCAGGAGTGAAACTCGGTCTGTCTGAAGTGGAAATTCGTTACGAAGTCGAGCGATTGGTTGAAGAACGTATCGATAATGTACCGGTGATTCTTTCCGACTCACTGGAGGCAGACCCACCATGGATTTCCCTGCGGGTAAGCGGCCCAGCCTCTGAGATTTCTGCGTTGCGTAAGAAAACCGTTAAAGCGAAAATTGGGATGCTGTTGCATAATGCAACCGAAGCGGTTCCACAAATCGATTTGCCGCCAACTGTAAGAATCCTTTCAATTGTACCGCCGCAGGTTAAGGTGCGTAGACGATGATTGTATTGGGTATTGAAACCTCTTGCGATGAAACGGCAGTTGCCTTAGTCGACGATTCTTACAACATTTTAGCGCAGCGGCTCACCCGGCAAATCGAACACGAAAGATGGGGAGGTGTGGTACCCGAGACGGCTTCCCGGGCACACCTCGAGTTACTCGACACTGCGATACGCTATGTTCTACTTGACGCTTCGTTGATTCCCGCGCAACTCTCGGGTATTGCAGTAACGACTGGCCCAGGGCTTGCCGGAGCACTTTGGGTTGGCGCTGCATTTGCCGATGGGTTTAGTTTGGCTTCGGGAGTGCCGATTATTCCGGTGCACCATTTAGAGGCGCATCTTTGGTCAGCGTTGTTCGTCGATAAAACGATTGCTACGCCATTTTTGGCGTTACTCGTTTCCGGGGGACACACTTTACTCATTCGCGTGAACGCGTATCGCAATTATGAAATCATCGGGACAACGCGCGACGATGCCGCCGGCGAAGCGTTCGATAAAGCGGCGCGTTTACTGGAGTTGGGGTTCCCCGGCGGGCCCGCCATTGCAAACGCAGCGCACCGCGTCAAGAAGAATCAACGATTGCCAAAACTACCCATTGCAGATCTATCGCCAAGTTTTGATTTTAGTTTTAGCGGATTGAAATCGGCTTTGAAACGCGCAGTCGACGGACACCCCGAATTTTCACCCGAAGCGTGGGCAGCCTCGTTTGAAACCGCCGCCATCGAATCGCTCCTGAAACCAGTAATGCGTTATTGGCAAGCCAATCCCAAGTTACCGTTAATCATCGGAGGAGGTGTAGCTGCAAACCAGTTACTCCGTAAACGGTTAACCGAGACCGCAGAAAAATTAAAGACCCGATTCTTTGCAACACCAATTGAATATTGCACCGACAATGGCGCTATGATTGCATTGGCTGGCGTATTGTCGCTAGAACATGGTTTTCAAAACAGTGAGCAACCGGTAACAATTCATCCCCGTTTTCCGATTTCTCAACTCACGGCACACGACTCCTAACGTACAACCAGTAATGACAATCACAACCACAGCGACCCTTTCGATTTGGTTATGGCTTCCCATCGCACTTATGGGAAGCGCACTGGTCGGTTGGTTTTGTTATCGCAACACGACCCCCTCACTCTCAGGTCGGGTACGCTGGAGTTTAACGTTGCTAAGGGCATTGGCGTTCTTTCTGCTTATTGCTGCGCTCTGCTCAGTCGAATGGATTTTTGCAAATACCTATCAGCGTAAATTTCGGTTAGGGATTCTTCTCGACGGGTCGGAATCAATGACAATAACCGACCGTATTGGTGACCGCAAAGCGACTGTAACCTCCACCTTGCAAAGTATCGCCACAAAATCTAACTCATCAACGATCATGCAAGCGAATGCACTGCATACATCCGACCGACCCCTTGAGCTTTGGCAAACGAATTGGCAACCGGCTTCGATCACCTCGGCGACTCGCATGCTGCAAGCAATCGACTCGTTTCCCAACCCGGTCGATGGCGTGGTATGGATTACCGATGGTGCATTTCTCGAAGGCGACGCTTATCAAACACCGTTTAAACCGGTTTGGGCAATCGCTATCGGTGATACTGTGCTGCCTGCAAATGCTTTTCTTGCCGATGTTTCGTTCCCTACCCGGGCGATTGCGGGAAAGCCCTGTCCGGTAAAAGTTACTCTTGCTGCCAATGGTTTAGATGGCGCGTCCGCCTCGATTCGCGTCGCCATCAGTGGCGGTAATTCGGTTGAGCGGACTGTAAAATTGCCGGAGAATGGTTCGCAGGATTCCCTCGTTGTCGCAGTGACACCGGGTGTCAGCGGCTGGCGGCAGTTAACCGTCGAACTTACCGCCGTCGGCGATCCCTATCCATCGGATAACAAACGAACAGTGCCGGTTTTAATACGACCCGCACAAATTCCCGTAACGATTGTGTATGGGAAACTTCATCCCGATGTCTCAGCGATTCATCGAGCCGTTGTCGCCGATTCCGGATTTGTGGTTACGCTTGTTCAACAATCGAGTACGCTGCCTACCAGTAAAACGGGGATTGTCATGTTACTTCACGCTCCTGATCCAACGTTGCCGGGAGCGATGGCGCTCAGCGATTGGGCGGCGAATTATTCCGGTGGCGTGTTATGGATGCCCGGCACTGCGGGTTGGTCGAATGCAATTTCACTGCGATTTCAACCGAGCGGTGTAAGTCAACGGGGAGCGGGGGAGCGGCGTTCGGTGATTCCCGTCCCGCTATCCGACCGGATGATTCCGGGGACGACAATTGAGCCGGAATGGAATCGATTACCACCCATTGCTGGAAATCGCAATTTCGCAATCGCAAAAAATAATGTCGTTGCGACCTTCGATGCGACCGAACCTGCGATTGTCTTGCAATCTGGAGGTAAGCGCAGCATTACCTTATTTGTTTACGATGTGTGGCGATGGTCGCAGGCTCCTATCGAATCGGGAAAACCGGGTGCAGTGACTGCATTTTGGCAAACCGTATCGGAGTGGTTGGCTAGCGAATCGACCAAACGCTTTCAAGTAGTTCCTGCCTCGCGTTATTCGGTTGGTACCGCTTCAACGACCGAAGCAATTTGGTTATCCGACGCGGGCGATCCCGTGACTGATGGTGTGGTTACTGCAACTATCGGTGATCAAACAGTTCCCTTTACAATGCGTGAGCCGGGACGTTATGTCGGTCAATGGACGCCAAATCGAAATGGCAATACTTCTTATGTAGTCACGGGTATGTTATCGGCCGGAGCCAAAGTCAGTGATTCGATACAAATCGGAATCGATAACTACTCCTCCGAACATCAAAACGCTGCCGCCTTTCCGAAGCGATTAGTAAAGCTCTCGCAGACCGGCGGCGGTTTACTTTCGATGGAAAGAATTCCCGCTTTGTTGGATAGCCTTGCGAAAGTCACGATCCCGGAGACCACGAAATCAGTTTGGTTCCTCTGGCGTTCGGTGTACACATTGATCCTTGCGATTGGTTTGCTCTGCATCGAGTGGTTTGTTCGCAGCCGCAATGGAATGCTGTAAACATGTACCCCATTCGTACACCAAGCGATGGGTATGCTGTTTACATCCATGTCCCCTTCTGTAATCGGCGTTGCCACTACTGTGATTTTTATCTTCGTACCGATCCTGAACGCAAGCTCCCCGGTTACTATCCGGCAATCAATGCCGAAATTGCGCTGTATGGCATTGGCTCAGACGCTGTCGCCAAAAATTCATCGCATCCATTTGCTGAAGTCTTTCAAACCGGGATGCCATCCAGCCTCTTTATCGGCGGTGGTACTCCATCGTTATTAAATCCGGAACGAGTTGCTGACTGGATTACGTTTTGGCGAACCCGCGGATTACCGGAGAGCGCCGAAGTAACGCTGGAAGCAAATCCCGAAGATCGAGCCCGCTACCGAGCTTATGCCGCCGCCGGGATAAACCGCTTATCAATCGGTTGTCAGAGCTTTCACGACGATGAATTGCAACAATTAGGTCGAACCCATACCCGTAACGATATCGAAGCCGCCTTCCTTTCCGCC
>JAOTSC010000097.1 GCA_030247525.1 bacterium
TGTATATTACGCATCCAACGCGACAGCTCAGCATCGACTAAATCCCAGCCTTCATTCTCTTTGTAACGCCAATGGGCAGCTAAACCGAGTTCCGCTTGTTCGTGCATCTCTTTAGTACGAATTTGCACTTCCAAAGTATGTCCCTTAGGCCCGATGACTTTGGTGTGGATGCTGCGATACCCGTTGGATTTCGGACTCGCAATGTAGTCGGCGAAGTAGTCGGGAAGTGGCGTATAGAGCGCATGAACATGACCGAGCGCGGCGTAGCACTCGTCATTTTGCGAAACGATGATGCGGATTGCGAGCAAATCGAGAATATCGTCGAAACTGCGGCCTTGGCTCATCATTTTTTTATGAATCGAATAGAAGTGTTTCGCGCGACCTTGTACAACGGCGGAAATACTGTGTTTGCGGAGCTCTTCGAGAATCTTTGAGGTGGCTTGTTGTAGCAATGCGTCGCGTTGCTCGCGTTTCGATCCGACCTGGTTTTTTATTTCACGGTAGCTGTCAGGATCGAGAACTTTCAAACAAAGGTCTTCCAACCGCCACTTCATCCACCAGATTCCCAACCGATGAGCGAGCGGCGCATAGATGTCAAGGGTCTCGCGCGCGATTTCCTTCTGGCGTTTTTCGACCAACCAGTCAATCGTACTCATATTGTGGAGGCGGTCGGATAATTTTACCAGAATGACACGGGGATCCTGCGCCATTGCGAGAATCATTTTCCTGAGGTTAGCTGCCTGCTTCTCCGCCATATTGCCGAAGGAAATCTCACTAATCTTCGTAACACCATCGACAATGACTGCAACCTGTTCACCGAACTTCTCGCGAATCACATTTATAGGAACTTTGGGATCTTCGACAATGTCATGTAACAGCGCAGATTGAATAGAAACCGGGTCGTCGGTCAGGTCGGTGATAATGCGAGCAGTGCCGATCAGATGGGTAAAGTACGGACTGCCGTCCTTGCGTATTTGGTCGATGTGTTGTTCATAAGCGAAATAAAATGCCTTCCAGAGCGCTTGTTCGTCCAATACGCCTCGTCGGGAACCAGCGCGATGAATAATGTCGCGAAAAAGCTCTTCAAACCGCTCCAGCTTGAATTCCTGTCCTTCTTCCGTGACCGTGTATAACGGCTCCGCACCGAGAAACTCGATGGGCTCCGGTACATCGTGGATAACCACGGGGGTTGGGACTTTGGTTTCGGGAGTGGTGTGTTCCATCGCTTAGAAAAACTCCTGCTCGGATTCTTCCACTGTTGTGAGTTTCGTCTCAGGGGATGGCTTTACATCGCTGGTGTTTTTAGGTGGTACGCGCGGCGAATAACCAGCGGTAGATGCTGGTTCAGCGGCTGAGGAATAACCTTTCGCAACGTCTTCAAAGCTCGCATACTCCTTGACGAAAATTGCTTCGACAGAACCGGTCGGGCCGTTACGCTGTTTGGCAATAATTATTTCCGCTTCCATCTCCTTTTGCTTCTCTTCCTCGGTCATTTCTTCATATTTCTTGTGTTTATCATAGGTTTCACGATAGAGCATGAGGACAACATCGGCATCTTGTTCAATGGCGCCGGAGTCGCGAAGGTGGTGGAGTTTCGGCTTCTTATCGGTTTTGTCAGAATCGACGGCTGCTCGAGATAGCTGCGCCAAGACAACGATAGGAATTTCCAATTCGCGAGCTAATGCCTTCAAACCTCGGGTGGTGTTGGCAATCGCAACTTGCACCGATTCGACATTGCCGGGTTGTCGCATTAATCCCAAGTAATCAATAAAGACGACATCGATACCATGCTCTTTTTTCATTCGGCGGATTTCGGCACGAACATCGTTCAACGATTGATCAGATCGGTCATTGATGAAAAACGGTATTCGATATATCTCTTCGGAAGTGTCTTTCAAGAGATTGAATTCATCGCGACTCAGAAAACCGGTTCGCAATTTGTGGAGGGAGATTCGCGAACGAATTGCCAATAAACGTAAAACGATTTGTAACGAAGACATCTCCAACGAGACAAAGCCAACCCGCTTGCCGTAATGCCGGGCAGCAGTTAATGCGATGTTCAACGCGAAACTGGTTTTTCCAACCGAAGGACGGGCGGCGATAATGACCAATTCACCTTGTTGAAAACCACCGGTGTATTCGTCTAATTTTCGGAAACCGGTTCCAATACCGACTAACTGACCTTGCCGCTCCCGGTACAATTGAATTTGATCGATCGTCGACGTGATAAATTTGGAAATCGGCTGGAATCCTTCGCCGCGATGTCCGACCGATAACTCGAAAATTTTTGCGGTGAAGTCGCTGAGCAATTCTTCCGGTACAATCTCGTGCTCTTTAATTTCGAGTAAGACGTTCTGCGCGCGACCCGCTAAGGCGCGAAGAATCCATTTATCGACAATTGTCTTGCAATAGGATTGGAGAAATTCCGGGTAAATCGTGTTTTCGATTAAACCGGCGATGTAGGTTTTTCCGCCGACAAAATCGAGGTTGCCTTCATCGGTTAGTAACTGAATTAGAAGCGGTACGTCGATCGAGAGATTTTTTTCATCAAGTTTTCGGATATGTTCGTAGATACTGCGATGTACGTTACTCGAGAAGTGGTACCCTTCAAGGAAACGTGACACTTGGGAAAGTGCGCCACTATCGGTTAGTATCGTTCCGAGGATGTGTTTTTCAATCTCAAACGTGTTCAATAAGTCCGACGGCTCCGCCGGATAGAAATCGATTTTTTCCTCTAATTGTTTCTTCTTTGCCATGATGCCTTAGGTGTTTTTATTCTGTTTGGTTTTAGTATGTGCGTCTCGGGCGGACAATTTTGTGCCGCCCCTACCCATCGTTCAACCCATTTCAAAGTCAACTCAGACAAGATTGTCTGAGCTACAAGCATTATTGAAGACCAAATGTACCGCCTAACTCGATAAAGCGATTTCGGATTCGAGTGAAGTCCTGTAAGGCTTCCCCTTTCCGGTTCGGATCGCGTAAGATGTAGGCTGGATGATAAGTTACCAATAACGGTACGTCGTGATAACTATGTTCGCTCTGTTTGAACACTGCCATTGAGAGTTGTTTTCGTAACAGCGTCGTCGCTGCGATTCTCCCCAATGCCACCAGCAATTTCGGTTGTAACAATTCGATTTGCCGATGGAGATACCCTTCACATTCGGCAACTTCGCTGGGCAGGGGATCGCGGTTTCCCGGCGGCCGACATTTGAGAACATTCGCGATGTAGATTTTATCACGGATGAAACCACTGGTCGTCAACATCTCAGTCAACAGTTTTCCCGCTCGTCCGACAAACGGGATTCCCTGCGCATCTTCATCAGCGCCGGGTGCTTCCCCAATAAACATAAGCTCCGACGAAGGCGAACCGACGCCGAAAACAAACTTCGTACGGGTGTTACCTAACTCGCACCGCGTACAATCGCAGATTGCTTGCAGAAATTGATCCAGCGTCTGGTACTGCGTGAGATTGGTATATTTCGGATCGATCGAAGTCCCCGTC
Source organism: bacterium (assembly GCA_030247525.1). NCBI lineage: Bacteria > bacterium. The sequence goes on from JAOTSC010000097.1 coordinate 3,503, forward strand.
TCGAATGCCATCTGCAACTCCTCTTTCACATGAACTCCAGTCGCAGGTTTTACAATCGGAGCAACTTCTGGTGGTTCACTGTATCCGATTGCAGAATTGGCTTGCACTTTCTGAGCGTCAGTCAGCGAAGCTGGCAACACCCAAAAATCTTCCAATTCAGCGCGTTGTTTCAATACTTGTAGAAAAGGATTCATGAGAACGATATCGCATTATACGTTTAACATTCGACGAAGCTTAGGAAACAAGGAAGAGGGCGTATGCCATACGCCCCTTCCGAAAATCACGGGCTTGGAAGCCCGTAGCCACCAGTGTTTCAAGGATTGTTTCTCAAAACACACGATTCTGTGATTTCTAATTGACACAGATAAGATAGGGTAGTTATTCCATTACACAAGTGGAAACGATTTTTTTCGCTAATTCACTCCGGGATACTTTTCCAAGATCAATGGTTTTGGTTTCACTAATCAATTTTGCCAGTAACGGCGCAGTGCCGAAACCCGTATCATCGGTTACCGGGTTATTCCAAACCAGCCAATCACAATGTTTTGATTCTCGTTTGCGATTTGCTTCGGTTTCGTCCCAATGGTCTTCTAACGCAAAACCAATGATTAACTGATCGGAGCGCTTCGTTTTGGCAAAAGTAGCCAGCAAATCGGGGGTCGGCTCCCACGGGAGCGCGTCACCGAGAGCCGATTTCTTCCATTTTTCCGATGAGGATTGCATCAGTGGTTTCCGGTCGGAAACTGCTGCCACCATTACCCACAGTTCGTTAACCGGAACATAAGATATCAGCAACGACTGCAAGGAAGCGACAGTTGTAAACCGATGACATTCGATTCCGAGCGGTGGTTGGACGGGTGTGTCACCGAGCAACAGGGTGACCGACGCTCCGACCCGATGATATTGCTCGGCTATTGCAATCCCCAACGTCCCCGTTGATCGATTGGTAATCACTCGAACAGCATCAATTGGCTCTGAAGTGGGGCCGGCAACGACTAAGACTTTTTTGCCGCGATGCGATTCGGAACGGTCAAAATGGCGTTCCAAAGCGAGCAACAGCTCGGCGGGTTCCGACATCCGACCAGCACCAGGTTCTTCGTTTGCTGCAGCTAATGCACCAGCATCTGGCCCAATGGTAACTACGCCACGCTCTTGTAATACTTTGATATTCTCTTGGGTTGCAGGGTGTTGCCACATGGCGGTATTCATCGCCGGCGCTAGTAAATAGGGGTGGGGATACGCTAACATTGTACTTGTCAACAAATCGTCGGCAATACCCGTGCGCAGTTTCGCAATCAAATTTGCTGTAGCGGGAGCGATTAGAATGGCATCCGCCCATCGAGCCAAATCGATGTGACGCGGTTCGACCCGTCCGTCATTTGGCCAAAGGGTAGTTTCCAACCGGTTACGCGATAGGGTTTCCAAAGTGAGCGGAGTAATGAATTCCATAGCGTTTTGGGTCGCCATCACCCTAACGGTTGCACCGGTTTTGATCAATAAGCGGATTAACTCACAGGTCTTGTAGACAGCGATTCCACCGGAAATTCCAACAACGATTTTTTTATCGGAGAGTGGAGACATTGGTGTCCCTTTTTATGAGATAATGCAAGATACTCGATTTCCTAACGAAGGGCACGTCAAGAGTAAAAAACGGGCGAACATACCGTTCGCCCGATACAAATCATTGAAAATAGTGATTACTCTTCAGTTAACACTTTCTTTGGCGCCGAGCGCTTCTTCTCAATTTCCGTTTCAGCTAACTGCGGTAAAACAAACTCGTCGTCTTCCTTCGGTTCAACATAGGACCAGACTAATGAATTGGACATCGCTTCCTTGATGGCGGCAACGGTCGGTTTCTCGAAACGAGGCAACTCGATCGGGTCACGAGGTTCTGACAAATCGAAATCGTCATCCAAGGTGTTTTCCCGGATCACATCAACAGTAGCCATTTGTTTTTGCAGAGCTTTAATGGCCTCGAGCTGGTTATTACCGATTTGCCGAGCGCGTATTGAAAGCACCATAACTGCTTCGTATAGCGAGTCGAACTGCTTGAGCAGGTCTTCCTGCACATACATGAATTTTTCTTCCATACTCCCCTTCTCACACCTCTTGAGTGAAGTCAGTTACTTTAGACCAAACTCTAATATACATTAGAACTTCCTCGATTGCACATTCGAGGCTATCATTAATGATACGATAATCGTACTTATTTGCTTCCTGCTGTTCCCGGTCATATCGTTTCAATCGTTTTTGAATCACATCTTCCGATTCCGATTGACGCTTCCTGAGCCTTCGTTCGAGTTCCTCCCGGGAGGGGGGCATGATATAAATCGTTAAAATCGATTGCCAACGCTGCTTCATTTTGGCTGCCCCGTCGACATCGAGATCGAAAATTATCTTTTTACCTTCCCCTTGCGCTTTGCGCAACGGCAGTAAAGGCGTTCCGTACCAATCGCCATGCACTTCGGCAAACTCCGCAAGCTCATCCGCCTGTACCATTCGCTCAAATTCGGAAACCGTTACGAAATGATACTCCCTGCCATTGACTTCGTTATAGCGCGGCGCACGGGTTGTACAAGAAACCGAATGCCAAAACTCTGGAAAAGTTTTCAGGATATGTCGTATGATAGTCGATTTTCCACCTCCCGAAGGCGAGGAAAGCAAAACCGCCAATGTACCGTTATTCGACATTTTGCACTTGTTCCCGGAGTTGTTCGATTGCTTCCCGGATATGGACGGTGAAATGGATCATCTCAACGATAGTCGATTTTGAAGCGATGGTGTTCGCTTCGCGGTGCATTTCCTGCGTTAGGAAATTCAATCGTTTTCCCGCCGCTGAGGTATCCGCAATCGCTTTCCGGAACTGGTCGAGATGGCTTTTCAACCGGGCGATTTCCTCGGCAATGTTTTGGCGGTCGACCAATAATGCTACTTCGGCGGTGAGTCGCATCGGATCGATCAACGCCGGCGATAGCCCGGCATCGATCAACCGCTGTTCTAACCGCTGCTTTTGGATAACAGCATTTCCGTCATGGAGCTTGGCGATTTCGATCACATCAGTTTGGATCTGTTGCAACATCCGTTCAAATTCGATTCGGAGGGTGTCCCCTTCACGGAGCCGCATCGCGATTAAGTCGTCGATGGCAGCTTCAATTGCGGTGAGGAGCGCTTGTTTCATCGCATCGGCGCTCGCCGGAGAACGGTTGCCGATGAGCCACTCATTAAAATACAGTAAATCCCGCAAGGTGACCGGTTCAGTAATATTTGATGCTTCCGCAATTTCTCGAAGCTGCTTCGTTAAACTTACGGCATCGTCGACACTTAGCTCGAGCGGCACCGGCGAACCATCTAACAGACTTTCGGAAACCGAGACCGACAACTTACCGCGCGCGATTTTCTTGCGCAGCAATTCCCGGACTTCCAGCTCAAAAGGTTGCATTACAGAGGGGAGCCGAAGCGATACGTCGAGATGGCGGCTGTTAATACTGCGGGCTTCGACGACAACTTTGCGGCGTTCGAGGGTGGCTTCGCCTTTGCCAAACCCGGTCATACTAATAATCATTCGTTAGTCCATGCGATGTGATGGTAGTTCAAAGTGACATCCAATGAGATGCACCGATCCCAGCGGTTCGTTGCGATATGCATAATCGACGCCAAATCCGCTGAGCTTGATTCCCCCTCCGAAGACAATTTGATCCTTGTCGTAACCTGCCCTAAGCGCAACGACCTTCTCAATACAATACTCCAAACCGCCGTGACCGGAGATAAGATTCTCTCCGCCTTGATCAATCCGAACTTCCATCCCACCGGAGAAAAGCACATCGGCATGGACACGAGGAAATGTGAATTGGTGAGCAAACCCCGCTTGAATACGCGGCTTAATGGTTTCGGTACGTTCGGTATTCCACCGGATTGGCGAAGTAACAAGGTCGGTTACGGCGAAGGCGAGCGATCCACTTGTGTGATAGGAGTAACGGGATCCCACATCAACTCCAACCCCAATCCCATTCCCGCCACCCAATTGTTTCCAAATCGGTTTGATGGCGGCGCCTAAACTCCAACGTTCGGTTAATTTTCTCCCAGCGCCAATCCAGAGCGCCCACTCTTGATCGGAAACGTATCGGTCGAGAACAACGCGATTGGCTCCGGAATGAGGTTGCGAGGGATCGAGCAACTTGGTGTATGGAATCCGTTCGACGCCTAACCGGTACAGAGCGATTCCGATTCCGCCTTTGTGTGACGGCATTGCCACACCAGCATAATCGCTGCGGACGATACCAGTGAAACGGTCGCTATGATGTAAATCGACGACCGGGGTCGAAATAGCGGCTAAATCGGCGGGGTTTCGCGCTACAGCGAATCCGCCATCGGGGATCCAAGCGCCAACACCACCCATCGCGCGTGCCCGCGGCGATTCGACACCGAGCAGGAATTCACCGGCATAGCGCTCGGCATAGCTCAGCGAAACAAACATTACACTGAGTAGTAATAGGAATGAGAGACGGATGAAGTCACCAATGGATGCGTTACCGGTAAGGGCAACGGCGTGCAGCGTGCGAATCGTGTTGTTCATACCAAACCTCCAGTCGCGTTACGACAGCTTGCGCGTTCTATTGCCAGCAATTGGCTTGCCATAGCGTTGCTTCCATTCGTTAATGCGTTGCAACGCTTCCATCGGTGTCAAGTTGTCGGTATCCACTCCTTGTAGTTCGGTACGTAAAGATACATCCTCAAAATCAAAAAGCGAGAGCTGCGTTTGGGCAACCAGTTTTTTTCGCTGTTGTGCGAGCCGAGCCGACGACTCGGGAGCTAATGCGCCTTGTTGCAGTAACTCGAGTACTTCCTCTGCACGTAATACGACATCGGGCGGCATTCCCGCGAGTCGGGCGACATGGATGCCGTAACTGCGGTCGCACGGTCCTCGAATGATTTTCCTGAGAAAGAGAATACTATCGCCGACCTCTTTGACTTGCACATTCCAATTCTGGACGGTAGGAAAGTGTTCTTCCAGCACGGTTAATTCGTGATAGTGGGTGGCAAACAGGGTTCGCGGCGGCGGCATGGGGCGGGTTGCCAAACGTTCCACCATAGCCCATGCAATCGCCAAGCCATCGAAAGTTGAAGTACCCCTCCCTACTTCATCCAGTAAAATGAGACTCCGGGAGGTCGCATTGTTTATCAAATAGGATGCTTCATTCATTTCGACCAAGAAGGTCGATTCACCGAGCGCAAGATTATCGGTGGCACCAATCCGGGTGAATAATCGGTCGACGACTCCGATTTCGGCATCGAGCGCAGGAACAAACGAACCGATTTGCGCCATGAGGACATTTATGCCCACTGTCCGCAGGTAAGTCGATTTTCCTGCCATATTCGGGCCGGTTATCAGGAGTAAACGGGTCGATTCATCGAAGATAACATCGTTTGGGATGAATGATTCCCCAGCGGGAACCAACCTCTCTAACACCGGATGTCGCGCGCCATGCAGCAAGATACAGGTATCGTCGGAAAGCTGCGGGCGGCGGTAGTCATAGGTTGTTGCGACTTCCGCCAAAGATACCGCGACATCGATTTCCGCAATCGCATCGCCCAGATTGAACAACCGGGCATGATGCTCGGCAATCGTTGTGCGCAGCTCCGCGAAGAGCTTCATCTCCAGTTCAATCGCTTTGTCTTCGGCGTTTAAGACATCTTCTTCAAACTTCTGCAATTCCGGAGTTTTGTAACGTTCGGCGTTAACAAGGGACTGGATGCGTTGATAATCGTCGGGCGCATTGTTCGACGCCGCTTTCGAGATTTCGATGTAATAACCGTAGACGCGATTATAAGCAACCGAGAGAGTTGCAATGCCGGTGCGGTCGCGCTCTTGTTGCTGAAACTCGGCGAGGGCGGCTTTGCCTTGTCCGGAAAGGGTGCGGAGGCGATCTAACTCCGCGTTAAATCCGGTGCGAATAACGCCGCCTTCCGTCAACGACATTGGCAGACGGTCATTGAGCGCACGTTGCAACAATTCATTTAATTCCGAACAGGGATCGATCTCGGCGATTCGTCGAAACGGAGATAATTCTTTCAACTCGGAAAACAGAGTCGGAACACGAGTTAACGTTTGTTGCACAGCGCCAGCGTCACGCGGATTCCCGCGACCGGAGGCGATGCGTCCGGCGCTGCGGTGGAGGTCGCCGATGCCGGTAAGTAATTCACGGATTTTCGAAAGTAGAGGGGTTTGGGGTTGCATCGGCGCGTCGCGCTCTTGCAATGGCACAGTAAAACACTCGACTTGAGATAGTCGCTGCTCAATAGCTTCGACCGAAAGCAGCGGAGAAAGTATCCGGCGGCGTAACAAACGGCTACCCATCGGGGTTTGGCAGCGGTCGAGAATTTGGAAGAGCGATGTGTTTCGAGTCGGGTCGGAGGAATCGATTAACTCGAGATGGCGAATTGTGGAACGATCCAGCAACATCGTTTGCTCGGGGTGGCCGCGATGGATCCCGGTAATTTGTTCCGCTGGGCCGAGTTGCGAAAGCTTTAAATAGTGCAGCGCCGCGCCAGCCGCCATAATTGCTTCCGGCAATTCATCGATCCCATACCCTTTGAGGGTTAGTACCTGAAAATGCTGGAGCAATAAATCGCGGGCGAATTGTTCCTCGAACAACCACTCATCAAGGGGGGTCGTAACAGTTGTGGGTAGCGCCGAAAACAACCGTGAGAACTCGTCGCGCAACGCTTTCGGGTATAACAATTCCGCTGGGGCAATCGACGCCAGTTCGGAACGCACCCGTTCCGGCGGCACCGCGTAACAAACGAAATCGCCGCTCGCCGATTCGAGGAGAGCGATTCCTGTGACAGTTTGACCGGGGGCAATGGCAGCTAACCAATGAGAACGTTTGTCGTCGAGAACGCTGTCCAAAACGGCAGTACCGGCGGTAACGACTTGGGTAACGCCGCGTTTCACAACTCCTTTGGCAGCGCGGGGGTCTTCCAATTGATCGACGACCGCAACTTTATACCCGGAACTGGTCATCCGTGCGAGGTACGAGTCTAATTGATGATGGGGAAATCCCGCTAACGGAATGTCGCCGCTCTTGTCTTGTCCACGGCGGGTGAGTGTTAGTCCAAGTACCTTATGAGCAGTACGGGCATCGTCGTAAAACATCTCATAAAAATCGCCCATCCGAAAAAAGACGACCGCATCGGGATACCGCAGTTTTATCTCGCGGTATTGCGTCATCATCGGGGTTACGTCACGGGGTTTTCGCACCGGTGTGGCATCATCTTCCTTGATGCGATCCTGATGCGCGGAGCGAACGCGGGCGGGAATTTTTTTATGAAATGGCATTGCGCACTAAAATACTAGTTACGGCAACCGGAACAAAAGGAAACGGGCGAATCGCCATTTTCAGGTGGTTCGCCCGCTTATAAAACCAGATTGTTTTTGCGAAAAACAACCTTCGATTTCCGGTTGTTGGATACAACAACCATTCTGCAAATGATTCTTTGCAGTCTACGGTTAGTGACCCTCGCCAACAACGAAGATGCAGTCCACCGGGCAGACCGAGACGCAGTGCGGGCCATCCGCTTGATCCGAGCAATCGTTGCAAGTGTTTGCGTCGATAACGTAGATCGTGTCGCCTTGGGTGATCGATGTGGTCGGGCATTCCGGTTCGCAAGCGCCGCAGTTAATGCAGTCTTCCGTGATATAATGTGCCATAGTAACCTCCTACAATATCTAATGTGAGAACCGATGGGCGGCAGGAAAAAACGATTTCCCTGAGTATTTTCAATGCACCACCTCTCTGAATAGTCATGCAAAGAAGTGGTACATCCCCCGTTAGCGGCAACGCAAAACTGGGGGACACAGCGTTGCCAAGGCCTAATTACACTTCCATAATCTCTTTTTCTTTGTGCGCCAAGACGTCGTCGACTTGTTTAACGTGAGCGTCGGTCGACTTCTGCATTTTTTCTTGTGCACGCACCGATTCGTCTTCACGAATCTCATGATTCTTTTCCATCTTCTTGAGATGGTCGTTCGCTTCCCGCCGGACATTTCGAATGGCGATTCGCGAATCTTCCGCCATTTTCTTGGCGTGTTTTACTAAATCCTTGCGCCGTTCTTCCGTCATCACCGGGACGACCAATCGAATCACCTGACCGTCGTTGTTCGGTGTTATCCCCAAATCGGATTTCAAAATTGCTTTTTCGATTTTCGGGAGGGTGGTTTTATCGAATGGTTGAATCACCAACGTCCTGGCATCCGGCGTATTGATGTTTGCCGCTTGTTTCAGCGGGAGCTCGGTACCGTACAGTTCGACTTTTATCATATCGAGTAATGCGGTCGAAGCTTTACTGGTACGTAACGAGGTGAACTCATGCCGCAAAACTTCTACGGTCTTTTTCATCTTCTCGTCATAGGTTTTTAATAATTCGTCTACCGTCATTCCTTACTCCACAGAAATCCAACTGGCAATCGGCGCACCTAATACGACTTTCAATAAACTGCCTTCGGGGTGTAGTTTAAAAACTCCAATCGGAATTTTACTATCCATCGCAAAGGTAAATGCCGTCAAATCCATCACCCGCAAACCACGCGCGATGACTTCCTTGTATGAGATTTGGGGTATTCGCGTAGCATCAGGCGACTTATGTGGGTCGGCGGTATAGACACCATCGACTTGAGTCGCTTTTAAAATCGCATCGGCATTAATCTCGGTCGCACGCAATGCAGCTGCCGTGTCGGTAGTAAAATAAGGGTTTCCGGTACCTCCCGCAAAAATCACGATACGTCCCTTTTCGAGGTGCCGAATCGCGCGGCGGCGGGCAAAAGGCTCGGCAACCGTTTGAACGGGAAAAGCAGTTTGTACGCGGGTTGGTACATTTATTTTCTCAAGATGAGCTTGTATAGCTAATGCATTGATAATTGTCGACAACATTCCCATGTGGTCGGCTTGGACACGGTCGATGTCAGAACCAAGCTCGCTCATTCCGCGGAAAATGTTACCACCACCGACTACGACACCAATATCGACTCCGATATCGCGGACGGATTTGATTTCCCGGCAAATCTGTTCGAGAATAAGCGAGTCGTAGACGCGTTTGCTATCCCCCGCTAATGCTTCGCCGGAAAGCTTCAGTAAGATTCTTCGAAATTTCGGTTGGTCAGCCAATCGATTCCCCTATTATTATCGATACGCCGGACAGGGTTGCCCGGCGTACCGATTGTATCGTGTTGTCAGGCGGGTTTGCCTAACCTCCAAAACACGGTTGGACAAGAATGTCCAACCTCCAGAAGAAAGTCAGGCAGGATTACTTGCGGTGAGCCGCAAGGCGGGTTGCCTAACCTCCAAAACATGGTTGGACAAGAATGTCCAACCTCCAATTGAATCTTAGTGGTACAAGCCACGCCATTCGGTCGCAGTGCGGACACGGTCAATAGCGACCATGAAGGCGGCGATTCGCATGTTGACTTTGCGCTCAAGAGATACATCGAGGACGCTCAAGAATGCCTTGTCCATGAACCGCTTAAGTTCGGCAAGTACGTATTCTTCAGTCCAGTAGTAACCCATGCGGTTTTGCACCCACTCGAAATAGGATACCGTCACACCACCGGCATTGCAAAGAATGTCGGGAATGATCATGAT
>JAOTSC010000098.1 GCA_030247525.1 bacterium
AAATAGGTCAAAACAAAGAAAATTGGACCGAGAAATAGACCAAGAAACCAACGGATACGCAAGTTGTTCAAGCGAAGTTGTCGCAACCCCGGTTCCAGAGTTGTTCTAACACTTTCCAGCCAGTGATGAAATGTGAAAAAAAGAAATATTCCCCAAGCACATACCAATACTGCGGCAACTACATTCTCATTCGACAAAACGTCCTCACAATTATGCTAATAGCTCGCCGGTGTAAACTTTATCTTATTTACTGTTTCCATCCGAAGTTAATTAAAAATTCTTTTGATATCAAGTGGTTACGCTTGAACATGTGAAATATTACTTTAGTATTGTTAAATATTTCTCAAAACTGCTTGACGAACGCAATACTACACCCTATTTTCCGCTTTCCCTTATCAATCGACAACATTAGGAGAAATCATGGTCACGGAACTAATGGCGCCACGCCAATTAGAGTTAATCGAAAAAGTACGTCATCTTGGAAAAACGGTAATTCAACCCAACGCAGCACAGTGGGATCGCGACCAGACGTATCCGTGGGAAATCATCACTGCTCTGCAGGAAGAAAAGCTCATGGGAGTCTGGATCCCTGAGGAGTACGGCGGACTGGGAATGGGTGTGCTCGATCTCTGTATCGTGGTCGAAGAACTGTCGCGGTTTTGCGGTGGCGTTGGAGTTGCTTTTGCAGTGAATGCCTTAGGCAGTTTCCCGATTCTATTAGGGGGAACCGAAGAACAGAAAAAAACTTGGTTACCACCGATTGCACGTGGTGAAAAGCTAATCAGTTTCGGATTGTCAGAAAAAATCTCTGGCTCTGACGCAGGCTCAATGATCACCAAAGCGATTCGCGACGGCAATGAATATGTCATCTCTGGTGAAAAAAAGTGGAACACGAACGGTGGTGCAGCAACCATCTACACTATTTACGCTACGACAGATCCAACTCGCGGCCATCGCGGAGTCAGTGCCTTCATTCTCGAAAAAGGTCATCCGAACTTTGAGATAGGTTATACCGAAGATAAAATGGGGATTCGGACAGCAGCAGTGCGGGAATTGTATCTCGATCAATGCCGGGTACCAGCGGAAAGACTACTTGGCGCAAAAGAAGGAATTGGATTTGCTAATGCAATGATGACACTTGACCGTGCCCGCCCAGGTGTTGCCGCCCAAGCCTTAGGATTGGCACAAGGCGCCTTGGATGTGACAGCAGAGTATCTCTTACATCATACGATGGATCATCCAAAGCATTTTCTCCAGGCCGATGATTTCCCGTTACCAGAAGATTTCGAAACGGTTCCGATGGCAAGTGAACAAGCCGTGCAATTCAAACTCGCCGAGTTAGCAACAAAAATCGAAGCCGCACGGCAACTTGTATACACCGCTGCTACAGCAATCGATAAAGGTGTCAAAAACGTTTCACAAGTGAGTGCAATGTGTAAACTCTTCGCTACCGAAACTGCAATGGAAGTGACAAGTGAGTGTATGACGATGTGGGGCGTTGCAGGGATTTGGCGGGAGAATCCGATTGAAAAGTATTACCGTGATGCGAAAATCACACAGATATATGAAGGTACTAATCAGATCCAACGGTTAGTAATCGCACGTAACTTTTTACGCGGTTATGGAAATATGTAATGTTGAAAGGAATTTATCATACAATGCAAAATTTATAACATTAGATTATTGCTTTGTCAATGCAGCGTTGTTAAGTAGATGATTCTTCGCTATTTTGCTTTGTCCAATCGAACACTTCCGAAGATGTCAATTTACTTAAACAACGCTGCTTCCGGATGGCCGTTAGCTCCAGGCGTACTGGATGCTATGGAACACTTTCTGATTTCTCCTCACTGTCATTCCAACCGTTCATCAGATCAGACAACCGATGTTCTTCAAAGCTGTCGGGACGCGATTGCACACCACTTTCGTTTCAATCCTACGAATCGTGTGATTTTACTTCCCAGTGCGACCTATGCTTTAAACATCGCTGTCCTGGGATGTAATCTGGGTAAAAACGATGTTGTTGTTGTGTCGGCGGCTGAGCACAACTCGCTTCTACGTCCGCTTTTCCGGCTTCAAGAGCAAATCGGAATCGTACTCAAAGTTATCCCGCTAAATTCAGAGGGAAACCTGTGTGAAACAGAGTTTGAAAGAGCGATCGCTCTCGGTCCAAAACTTGTTGCGCTAACCCATGCTTCTAATGTTACTGGACGCATTTTTAACGTTCAAAAATGGTTCTTACTCGCAAAGCTAAGCGGGGCGACAACTCTGCTTGATGCCGCTCAAACGGCAGGTTTAGTTGATGTAACTCCGTCGGAATTGTCTGCCGATCTTACGGTGTTTGCTGGGCATAAGTGTTTTCATGGACCACCGGGCATTGGTGGATTGCTTGTGGGAGAGAACACCGAAATCCAACCGATCCTAACCGGTGGTACCGGTATTCGCAGTAATCTTCTTCAACAACCGCCCGACTACCCGACTCGTTTAGAATGTGGAACACCTAATCTTCCCGCTATCGCTGGTTTGCATGCTGCAGTACAAACTTCCACTATTGAAATAGTGGAGCGACACGCCAGGATAAAAGCAAATGCAAAATTGCTGCGGAATGGTCTTACAGAGATGAAGCACGTTTCGGTCCTATCTCACTCACAATCTGACAATGAAACGGGAGTGATCTCATTTCTTGTGAACGGTTGGGAACCTGATGAAGTCGGGATGATTCTGCAGCAGAGTTACTCTATCGTATGCCGAACCGGACTTCACTGTGCTCCTTTGATCCATAATTACATAAACAGTTCACCATTTGGAACAGTAAGATTTAGCATTTCCAGTTATAATACTTCCGAAGAAATTGCATTCGCATTAGATGCAGTAGATGCACTTGCAAAATGAGACTTCAACGAAAAGAGCTGTTAGAAGATTGCTTCGATGGGAGTGGAATATTCCTTTACTACTTCGACGAACCGATTGCAAAAACGTTCATAATGACATTATCACGCTTCGGTAAGTTGGAGTATTTCAGCGAGTTTCCCCGGCCGTTTTTCCGGGTTGTATCATTGGACGGCTTGCAAATGAAAGGGGTGGAAGGCGAGTACTCTATCCGGGTTCTATTGCCAAGTCAGAATCGACAAGTACTCGAAGAAAGTGTGCTTCACTTTTTTTGTAGCTAAGAAGAAGATCGGTAGTTCTCCAAGTAACGCGAAGAGGAATCACCATGGGTGTAAAACTAAAAAAATACTTCGACTATGCGTTTGCAGAGGGCGGAGTAATGTTCCAAGTACGATTAGCCATGAAATCCGGAGTTGTTTCGGATAAGGCAGCTATCATTCCCGATACGCCGGAAATGGTCACGAAGGTACGAAGCGTTTTAAAAGACATCACCGGCAAAGAATCGCCGGAATACTAAGGAGGATTCAATGTCAGTAACAGTTAAACGAACGAACTTCAAGGTTCGACACCATTTCGATGAAACAACGCGCCGCCATTATTTCAATAATGTGTGTACTGTGTTTCATTGCCATCATTTCACATCGTTGTACACCCAGTTAGCGGACGACTGCTCATTTTTCGATGCGAAAGAATTAATGAAGGAAGTCGCTGAAGATACATTCGCTCCAATCCTGAAAGAGTACTTTGAGACCAATGGAATAGTAACGTTCCGTGATCGAGTTTCTGTAATCGAACAGTACTACGCGTTTCTTGGTTTAGGCGAGCTAAAAATACTCTGCGCCGGCATAGATTCGGGCGAAGCTGAGTTATTGCATTCCCACGTCGAAGAGGGTTGGAAGAAGAAATGGGGGCTCTTCAATAAACCGATTAATTTTATCTCGTGCGGATTTCTTGCCGCCGCTTTTTCAGCTCTGTTCTCCCGTCCCACGCGTTCTTACTTTGCAAACGAAACGGCAAGTATCGTGATGGGCGCGTCGACTACAAAATTAACCATTTGCGCTAAGTAAGGAGTCTCACATGGCAATCGATCGTAAAAAGGTGATCGACCTCTTGTCGAAAATCGAACCTATGCCAAATGCCGAGGGGATGATTCCTGCTTTTGGCGTACTAATCAACCAATTACCGGGATCGTTTTGGACCGGTTTCTCCGAACGGCTTACTCGCCAAGTGAGCGAAGAGTTTAAACCAGTTGCCGAGTTCCTTCTGATAAACGCAGCCCACGAGTGCGGGTACCATACCGGCTATGGCATAATCACATCGGAAGAATGGCGAGCCGCGGTTGAACCGATGATAGAGAATATACCGGAGGATGTTCTTCACGGCGCTTTTGCGGTTTTGTCGGCATTAGGGTGGGCAAATAGTGAGATCGTGGATTTGAAACCAAATGAATACCTGATGGTGCGGGCTTATAACTACTATGAAGCCGACATCGTTACCTATGGAAGAACTTCCAAGCCGAGTGCATACATGTTACGCGGTATCTGTGCGGCATTCATGGACTTGGCATACGGCGGTTCCTATGACGTAACAGGAAAAACCGGTCTCCGGACATTTACCTGCGTTCAAACCAAAGGAATCGAGTGTGGTGACGACTACGGGGAGTTTGTTGTTACTCGCGCATAAGATATAAACCTAAATGCAAAAAGGGCATCCGAATGGATGCCCTTTTTTAATGCGTTGAAATACACTAAGAAATTTACCGGCAAGCCAGACTAAATCCCACCCACTGCGAAACAGTCATCCAATCGTAAAACTCGACATTGTTTTCGGCATTCACTGTTGTAAGAATTCCGGCGGGATGAAGTTTGTCCACTGGCTGTTTCGTCATCGCCAAGCTTACAATTCGGCTATGCGATTTGGTCGGTACCAGAATCGATAACGGGCGATAGGTATCGCGAGCGAACACTCGAACCAAGCTATTCACATCATCGGTGATAAAAATGTATCCGCGTCCCTGGCAGTCCCAAACGGCAACGGAGTGTGCTCCGCCATCGATGAGATCATATCCGATTTGTTCGCGATAGGTACCATCGGTCGTGTATACTGAAACCCAACCACCACGCGAATCCGCAATCGGAATATATAATCTAGCACCATCGGGATCAGCTACGATCTGGGATGCTTTCGCCAAATCGGCCGGTCCGTTATCGCCGCCAAAGCTCTTTACATAGGAACCGGTTATACCAGCGTCGGTTGCGGCTAAAGCAAACTCTTTAATCTTTGCAGTACTCTGTTCTCCAGCATCTAGCACCCACATCCGGTCATTTAGTACAGTCACGGAAATGGGTTCGCGGAATAAATTCAAACCAATCGAACCAGCGTTCTTTAACTCCGGTAAAGCAAGAACATGAACTCGACGGGAGCCGGAAGCTGCTACTAACAAATACTCTTTACCGCCAACTTTGGCGACAGTCATTCCCTGCGGCTGATCGAGGATTAGCAGCTTTGCAAGGGCTTCGCGAGCTTCTCGAATTTGGACATCAAGCCGTTCGATTTGCGTTGGCAACCCTTTTTCTTCCTGAAGAGCAGCATCCTTTTGTTGCAGATAGCTTGTCACGGCGAAATTTGCGGCAGCAATTTGGTTGTCGATTGCAGCAGCGCGCACTTGCTTTTCACTCAAAGTTCGCTGGGTTGCAGAGTAAGCCGCATCCATGTTGGTCGCCGTCGACTGCGCACTCGTTAACATTGATTGGGTCAGGGCGACGTCGGATTGCGCTTTTGTCGTGTTGGAACGGGCAGAAGCTAACTCGCCACTGGCATCCTGCGAAAACTTCTGTGCGTCGGCGATTGTCTTGGAGTACTCAGCGTCACGGGTACTTTGTTGTTTCGCCAATTCCTGCTCACGCGCTGAGGCTGTGCGTACTTCCGATTCCAACTGCTTCGCGCGGGCGTTGGCAGATTCGACAGTACCCTTCGCTTCATCAAGATTCGACTGGGCTGAAGTGACCGACGATTCCAAAGAAGCAAGTTTATCGGCCTTTGCGTTCTCACCCTTCTTCTTCTCTAAATCGAGACGATACTTTGCATCGTTGAGGGCTGATTTTGCTTTATCAGCGTTTTGTTTAGCTTGTGCGGCGCCTTTTTGAGCACCATCCAAGTCCTTCTTTAATGATGTCGTCGCATTTTTTGCTGATGCAATTTCATCGTTTGACTGCTTGGAAGCAGCGACACGATCAGCTGTTGCTTTATCAAGTCGTGCTTTTGCTTCGTCGATTTTGCGTTGGGCGTTTGCTTCAGCAGTTTTCAATTCATCCAACTTCTGTTGCAAAGCACTCAACTTCGATTGGTGTTCCGAAACGCTCTTACGGGCAGATTCCGCTTCATTGCGCTGGCGGTCGACTTGGGAAGCTAACGAGCCAATCTCACGGTTTAGCGATTCTTTTTCATTCGTTAACGATGTCGACGCTGCTTTTGCCGAGTCGGAGGATACTTGAAAACGTCGTTGATCCGCTTGAAGTTGCGAAATCCGGAGTTGCAATCCGGCTTTTTCTTGCAACCAGCGGGTTTCCTGCGACACCATTTTCAATGATTCCGCTTCAAACTCCGCTAAGCTCACGCCGGTAAACGTGGAAAGAATCTGTCCACTGGGATCGACGGTACTTATCGTGTGTTTTGCCGTTCCGGCGACAAACAACACTGGCTTTCCATCCGGGGATACCCAGAAGACGCCGTTATTCGCCGAATTCTTCATCTCCAAAGACCGATCGGGTGTGATCGGCATTTGTGCGAATGCAGTCGCTGCGAACAGCAGAATTGCTATGCTAAACGAAAGCGAAGTAATCGCCTTGCGCATAATTTTCTCCTAATAGCTAACTGTCGGAAAATACCGCTTTCTTATTCCGATTAGCAACCAATTTTCCCAGAGTGCTGTAAATTGAATCACACCGTCATCACACGACCAACCGGTAGATTCAAATGAGAACGAAAGCTCACCGATATTGCCCATATTTAGCCATTCTCGTGAACGAATCGTGAACTTACCAATATTTTTGCAGTTACTTTAATGTTACAAGCGATGCCCCCCCGGAGCCTTCGCCATACTGACCAACCCGCCACGTTTTCACAAAAGGACTTGCTCGTAGGATTTCGGAAGTTGCTTCCTTGAGAACGCCCATTCCTTTCCCGTGGATAATTTCAAGATGTTCCCAACCTTCTGCGGCAGCATCAGCAAGAAATTTTTCCAATGCGTCAATTGCTTCCTCGCGGGTCATTCCCCGGATGTCAATCCGATTCGCCGCTCCTAACGAAGTGGTTAGCGACCGGAACTGTGTTGTGTTAACTACCTTACCGCCAACTATCGGAACGATACTATCCGGCGAAAGCCGCAGTTTAACACTACCTGCTGCAACTTGTATGAAATCGTCACTAACAGCTACCACCGTCGCTTCAGTTCCGCTTTCCCGGATTTGTACTAAGTCGCCCGGCTTTAACACCGGAAACTCCTCCAGCGACTTCTCATCATACTCAAAAGGTGTTTGCGGTTTCGGGAAATCAAGTTTCGACTTTGCGACAACCGGTAATGCCTTCTTTGGTTTCGGTTCAACCCGGGAACGTAACTCTGCACGAATTGCATCGAGTGTCTCATGGGCCTGTTTAATCGATTCCTTGTTTGCCTGTGCTTCGCGCAGTTCCCGCACAACCGCTTCAATCCTGCGATTGGCGTCTTTGAGAATATCATCGGCTAACGTCGACGCTTTCTGTTTCGCCGATAGCAACAACATTTTCGCTGTTTCCCGGTCGGCTTGGGCAGCTTGCGTTTGACGACTTTGTTCGGCCCGCAGTTTTTCGGTTTCGCGCTTTTCCGCTTCCGCTCGTTCCCGCAAATTCGCTAATTCTTCCAGCAAATGCTCGACCCGAACGGTGCGGTCACCCAACACTTCTTTTGCCCGTTCGCGGATCGCTGAGGGAATTTTCACCTTCGCTGCGATTTCTAGCGCATAACTGGAACCGGGTACTCCCATCCGGAACCGAAAGGTTGGCAATAACCGATCTTCATCGAATGCCATCGCGCCATTCACCATCCCCGGTTCTTCCTGTACGAACAGCTTTAGAGCGGATTGGTGCGTGGTACAAACAACGAAACAACCATCGTCGCGCCAACGTTCCAACAATGCCCTCGAGAGGGCGCTCCCTTCGGCGGGATCGGTGCCACTGCAAATCTCATCAACTAATACAAGTTTCGTTTGCGCACGGGTGTGCAGTGTGCGTTCCAGAGAAGTTAAATGCGCCGTAAAAGTCGAGAGGTCCTGTTCGATCGATTGATCGTCACCGATAACGGCAAACACTTCACGGATAAACGGAATCTCGGCAACGCCGGCAGTAACTGGAATGGCATGCATCGCCATCGCTACCATTAACCCGGTTGTTTTTAGTGTGACCGTTTTACCACCGGCATTCGGCCCTGAGATCAGTAATACGCGTCCGCTGTATTCGATTAAATCGAGATCGAGCGGAACAACGCTATCGAAACCTACTCGTTCTTGTAATAGCGGGTGCCGAGCACTGCGCAATCGCAGTTCGCGTGTCGTTGAAAGCTGCGGTAGACAGCCCTTCCGATTCATGCCATAGATCGTACGAGCGGACAGATTGTCGAGCCGAACTGCCGCTGCCAACGTCTCCTCGATCTCGACAACATGGGGTTGAATCAGATTTGCCAATTCGCGGAGAATTCGGGCGACTTCTTCCAATTCACGATTTTGTAACGCTTGTAATTTGTTATTGAGTTCGATAATCGCAAGCGGTTCGATGAAAACGGTGTTTCCTGTATTACTCGAATCCTGTGCAACTCCGGAAACCCGGTGTCGAAAAGTCGCCAATACCGGCAAAACATAATGACCGTTGCGAATGGTAATCAGCTCTTCCTGTAATACTTTTTTTGCCGACCAATCGCGCAAGGTGTGCTCCAGCGTATCGCGCAATTGGGAATCGAGGCGGATTAACTCCTTGCGGATTCGTTTGAGTTCTTGGGAAGCATCGTCACGGACATGACCATTGGGATCGATGATTCGGGTGATTTCTTCTTCGATATCGGGACGCGGGGTAATCAGTTCCGCTAACCGGACAATCTCACCCGCTTGCTTTGCCCGGTCAGTGAACCATTTGCGAACCGAACGTAATCCCATCAGCGAATGAAGTAATCGAATGAATTCATCTGGGGAAACGGATGCGTCGGATGAGTGCAATAACCGGAGGGTATGGCGGGGATCGCCTAATTCGTAAAACGGCGGTTCCCCTTCTTCGAGCAGAAACCACATCCGGTCGAGCAATTCCAATTCGCGTTGCAACAGCAATTCATCGGTATAAGGTTCTGGTGTGAGCAATTGTTCCCGCGCCATTTCAGTGCCGGCATGCTTCGATACGGTTTCCAATACCCGCGAAAATTCGAGCGAGTCAAGCGCTATCATTTTGTACCTGCCGGGGCGGGCATCCGCTCCGTTTGTAGTAAATCCCAAATCATTCTTGCTTTGTCCCGCGCCGTTAACGAATCGTTCGATAACACGGGTTGCAGTTTTGTGTATAAGTTCGGATGCGGTGGTGGCAGCGTTGCCGGGGGTTTATGCTGCTCGCTGGAATTGGCAAGTTCGCGGATTAACGCCGGGTCGGCTGTAATACGATCCAGCAGAATCGGCGATACTCCCCACGCTTGTAGCCGCTTCAACATTTCACTCCGCATATCTGATGTTACATCGCGGGTTTTATTTGCCAACATTTCTGCTTTCGCAGTTAAAATGGGTGCAAAGTTTCCTTGGTTCATCCATTGATAGAAGCGGTCAGAACCGGGACTGAGCAGCACTATCGTCACCACGACTACCAAAAATACGATTCCCTGCACGATCCCGAAAAAGAAACCGACTATACGATCCAATCCGCCCATCATTGAGATTTCGGCGCCTTTTCGTAAAATCACGCCGACTGATTTTATCGCAATCGCAGTCGATAGAAACAGTACAAGGAAGGCGATAATCCCGCGTACCGGTAGCGAAGCCGGCATCCATGCGAACCAGTAAGCAACATCACGGTACAAGAGCGCCGCGACAATGAATCCGATAACTACGGCAAGCAATCCGAACAACGAGCGAAGGAAGCCGCGCACCGCCCCGCGAATGCCAAACAATAGCATCGCGATCAGCAACACATTGTCAGCTGAACTCCAACCGGTCATTCGGAAGCATTCTCCCGCGGCTTGTAACGCAGTACCTGCACTTTTTCCATAGTGATGAGACCTTCACTTATCATCTCATCCAATTGCGGCAACACTCGATCCAAATTCTCCTGCGAATCAACGACTTCAATAACAATCGGTAAATCCGAGCTTAACCGCAAAATGTGATCGGTATGCAAATGACTTTTAGCCCCAAATCCCATGATGCCGCGAAACACAGTTGCTCCAGCGATTTTTTCTTGTTTGAGAAATTCGACTATCGCTTGGTAAAGTGGTTGATGGTGATGGCGATCAGATTCGCCGATGAGTATTCGCATGAGTATTTGTTCGCCGGTTAACGCTCTCATTTATCACCGTCCTAACAGAAATTTTGCGAAAACGATTCCTATCCAACAACCTAACAACGAAAGTACAACATTCGATGCGATATTTAGCGTAGCCATTCCCCACATTCGTTCTTCCAGAATACGAATCGTCTCATAGCTAAACGAGGAGAAGGTGGTAAAAGCGCCAAGGAATCCGATAGTAACGGCAACTCGGACAGTTTTCGGGAGCAGCGCCGTACTAATCCCAACATGCATGACAAATCCGATTACAATACTGCCGATAACGTTTACCAGCAGCGTGCCATACGGAAACCGGTCGCCAAGAATCCGGTACGCGACTCCCGTCATCCCGTACCGGCTTAACGTCCCGGCGACGCCGGCTAAAGCAACCCAGAGTATTTCCATGGCAAAAGATAACGCTTGAGGAACGTCAGAAGAAAACCGGGAGAACAGTTACAGATTATTAGTGCAACACAGGAAACTGCACATCGTTTAGATGTTACTTACGCACCTAACGCCGCTTTCACCAGATTGGCAACTTGGGCGGCATCGAATCGCCCTTTGGTTTGCGCTTGCACTAACCCCATCACCTTCCCCATATCCTTAATCGTCACAGCGCCGGTCTTGGCGACTGCATCGGCGATGATCTGTTTTACCGCTTCTTCGGTCAGGGGTTCCGGAAGATAGTTCTTGATAACTTCAATCTCTTCCAGCTCTTTGGCGGCGGCATCTTCGCGTCCTGCCTGTCGATACAATCCAACTGATTCTTCGCGCTGCTTCTTCGCTTTTTCCAAAACGCCGAGTTCTTCCGCCGGACCAAAAGTCTTACCGGCGGCATCGATCCGGGCTTTCTTCACCGCGGACAAAATCGTCGAGAGGATTTCGCGACGGCGGGCATCGTGATTTTTCAATGCCTCTTGCGATTCCCGGGTTAATCGTTGTTCTAAGGTTTCAGACATTTTTCCCTCGTAAATCATTAACAAGTTTGTGTAGTTTTGTTTACTGACGGGCGACCCAAAGGGTCTCCCTTACACGACTAGGTTACTGTTTTTGCTTCAAAAGAAAAACCCCCTCTTGGCGGAGGGGGCAATTCGCTTATTAGCCTTGTTGCGCAATCATTTTACGCATCTTGCGGCGGGCGATAGCCGACTTCCGCTTTTTCGCTTCGGACGGTTTTTCGTATCGCTCATGCTTACGAACTTCCGCCATCAACCCACTCTTTTCGCAGGATTTGGTAAAGCGACGATATGCACGTTCAAATGGTTCGCCATCGCGAACTTTAACGTTGGGCATTTGCGTCACCTCCTTTCCTTGCCGTTACACGGGTTCTACACCCGAAGAAAATTACTCTTTGCTGTAGCAAAGCTAATGTATTGGAAAACACTAAGCGATGCAACCCCACACTCAACCGGGCGGCCAACCCATTTTCCTACCGCCAAGCAAGTGAAAATGAATGTGAAAGACGCTCTGTCCGACACTTTCCCCGCAATTGCTTACGACTCGATAGTCTTGCAGACCAAGTTCGGCAGCAACTTTCGCAATCCTAACATGAATCTCACCAATCAGGTTTGCATGGTCTATCGACAACTCGGAGAGTTTCACAATATGTTCTACAGGGATGAATAACACGTGGATTGGGGCTGCCGGGCTTATGTCATGAAACGCGACAACTGTTTCGTCACGATAGACAATTTTCGCCGGGATATCGCCACGAACGATTTTACAGAAAATGCAGTTATCCATAAGCAGTTCCGTTGCAAAGGGTCGATATCGAATCGAACCTTACTTTTGTTTTTGGTATGTTCCAATGAGTTCGCAGTTGGCAACGACATGTCCATCCATCGCCCTTACCAAATCGGCTTTATTCGGTTGTTTGAGATCGGGTAGTACGATATCCAAGGCATACAGCTTGAAGAAATAACGGTGACGACCGATAGGAGGGCATGGTCCGTGATACGCCTGCGAGCCCCGGTCATTAGTCCCTGTTAGTGTTCCGGTGGGTAGTTCCGGGAGTGAAGCATTTTCTATCAGTCCGGTCGCGGTTGCCGGGATATTGTATAACAACCAGTGTACCCACGTCCGTAGCGGTTTTGCGGGATCGGGAGCATCGGGATCGTCGACAATTAGTACTAAGCTTTTTGCCGATTCTGGAATGCCACTCCAAGTTAGCGGTGGAGATACATTCTCTCCTTCGCAGGTAAACTTAGAAGGCATTTCCCCGTTGTGCGCAAACGCACTGGATGTGATCTTCATCTCATTTGCTCCTGAGACCTCAGCAGAATTCGCCTCTACGACTAATGAACCAATCAATATAGCGATTCCCAGACCAATCACCAGTTTCGTCCAGTGATTCGAATGAATCATCCAACTCCAAAATACGTCAAACTTACTTTTCTTACCCATTGAAATCATTCCCCCCTTGCTATAATTACGCACGAAACGTACTTTGAGAAACTTATCCGGAGAAGTGTGGTGAATTTTGTTGTAAACAAGAGATTTGTATTAGACATCCTGCTAGTGAC